>JAISQK010000221.1 GCA_031274255.1 Planctomycetaceae bacterium
TTGACGCTGTGCCTGTCGAGGTGGAAGTCGATATTTCGCCGACCGGACTCTCGAAAACCGTTCTCGTCGGACTCCCGGAAGCGGCGGTTCGCGAAAGCATCGACCGCGTCCGGCGGGCCATCACGCATACCGGCTACACAACCGCGATGAGCGACACGGTGATCAATCTCGCTCCGGCGGATTTGCCGAAAAATGCCGCGACCTTTGACCTTCCGATCTCGCTCGGACTCTTGTGCGCCAGTAACCAACTCGCGTCAGACCGCCTGGACGATTTCGCCATTTTAGGGGAATTGGCTCTGGATGGAACGACACGTCCCGCCAAAGGGGTGATTTCCGTTGCACTCGAAGCGGCGAAAAACGGTCTCAAAGGGCTACTCGTCCCGGAGGAAAACGCTCCGGAAGCCGCGGTGGTCGATGCGTTACAGGTGATTCCCATCGCGAGTCTGGCCGATGCCGCCGATTTTCTCAGCGGCAAAAGGGAAATCGCCCCCTATCCGTCTCTCGGCAGCAAACTTTTTCAGCAGTTGTCCCATTACGATTTGGATTTTGCTGATGTGAAAGGTCAGGAATCGGCCAAACGCGCCATGACGGTCGCCGCGGCCGGAGGTCATAATGTGCTGATGATCGGCTCGCCGGGAACCGGCAAGACCATGCTGGCAAAGCGGTTTGCCTCTGTTTTACCGCAGCTCTCGCTGAACGAGTCCCTTGAAACGACGCGGATTTTCAGCGTTCTCGGCTATACGAAAAAGGAGACTCCGCTGATTGCGGTCCGGCCGTTTCGGGAACCGCATCACACGATCAGTATGGCGGGACTCGTAGGGGGCGGCTCGCCGCCGAAACCGGGGGAAATCAGTCTGGCACACAACGGCGTTTTATTTCTGGACGAGCTGCCCGAGTTCAACCGCAAAACGCTGGAAGTGCTGCGTCAGCCGCTCGAAGACGGGAGCGTTACGATTTCGCGGGCGACATGCACGAGCGTCTTTCCGGCAAACTTCATTTTGATCGCGGCGCTCAATCCGTGCCCCTGCGGTTACCGGAATGATCCCCGGCGGCAATGCCATTGCAGCGGAATCCAGATTGAGCATTACATGTCGAAAATCAGCGGACCGCTTCTTGACCGTATCGACATCCATATTGAAGTGCCGCCGGTCGATTATGACGACCTTTCCTCAGGAACGGCGGGAACATCAAGCCGCGCCATCCGCGATCAGGTGTTCGCCGCACGGGAAATTCAGACGCAACGGTTCCAAGGTTTGTCCGCACGTTACAACGCCGACATGGCGTACAAGCAGATTCAACAGCACTGTCAGCTCAACCGTGACGGACATCAAATACTCAAGTCGGCAATGCACGAATATGGACTTTCCGCCCGGGCGCATGATAAAATTCTCCGCGTCGCCCGAACCATTGCCGACATTGAACCGTCGGAAAACATTCAGATGCATCACCTCTACGAAGCGATCGGTTACCGGACGCTCGACCGTAAACTCTGGAAAGGATGAAGCGGAATCGGTTCCGATAACAACTGTTGTATTTTACGGTCTTCTCTCTTATTTGAAAGCCAAACTGTCATTATTGATGGATCACACGGCTTTTTCCGCGTAAAAGCGGTTTGGCACTCTATTTGCATGAGGTCTTTTTCAAACCGGTTGAAAATTTCGGTGAGAACACACACGCTGCCTGACAAAGCAGAGGAAAAGAAAAGGATGGGAGAAGTCACATCATGAGTCCGGTAACTTATTTTATTCAGTCGTGCCCCACATGCGGGCGGAGATTACAGGTTCGCGTCGAATACTTGGGACGGGAAGTGAGTTGCTACCACTGCAGTGCGAGATTTCCTGCCGATTGTACTCCGCCCAAAGCGGATGTCCCTTCTTTGACGTTCCGCGATTTGGTAACCGGCAACCCCGGTCCGATTTGGGACAACTGTACCTGCCGATGATCTTGAAAAAAATGACGGGAGTGCCATCGTATTTTACGGGAAACCCTCTTATTTGAAGGCGATTCTGTGACTATTGACGGCCAAGCCGTGATTATTGATGGATAGCACGGCTTTTTCCGCATAAAAACGGTTTGGCACTTTATTTGCATAGACCTATGATCATGTTCAACGTTTTGAACATCGCGGCAATCAGAAAATGATGTGACGGCGGGAAACAATACACAATAATGCGGTTTCGTTTTGACGAAATCCAACCTCTGGTGAGGAAAAGGAAAATTCAATGAAAAACGCAGAAAAGAAAAATCCGTCTCTTCTCTCAGAAAATGCCGGAAATGTTAAAATGGGGGGGGGGGGGCTGTCTGTACTGTTCTAAAGCGGCTTTTACGCTTGTTGAACTTCTTGTCGTGATTGCAATCATCGGGATTCTGATCGCTCTTCTCTTACCGGCGGTTCAAGCGGCACGCGAAGCCGCAAGACGAATGCAGTGTGCCAATAATCTCAAGCAATTGGCTTTGGCGTGTCACAATCACGCCGATATTCACTCTGGACATTTACCTGCAGGGGCTCGTAGTTCAACCTCTTTGACTTGGGTTACTTTTATCCTGCCGTTTATTGAGCAATCTTCTCGATATTCGCAGATGAGTATCGACTATGTTCCCGGAGGATCCGCAACAGGATCGGGTGGTTACGTTTATGAAGCCGACGATTCTCTGCCAGGCGGACATTCTTTACGCAAACAAAATGTCCGCCCCTGGCAAGAACGTCTTTCGGTTTACACCTGTCCTTCCAATCACCGGGAAGAGTATCAATTTGGAACATTCGCGACATGGCCGAAACTCAGTTATGTTGCCGCTGCCGGGAGTACCGCGATCCAACTCAATCAGCCGTCTCCTTTCGGTTGGATTGTCTCCTATGTCGGACTCAAAGATGCCGTTGGAGCCAATCCCGATGATATTCTGGATACGCACAGTGCCCTTTTTGGGATGAGAAGTTATGCAAACAATACAGAAATCAATACTCCTGATTTTGGTCAGATTTCCATTTCACAGGCAACAGATGGTCTTTCTAATACACTTCTGTTTTCAGAAGTCATTAACACGTTGTCCGACAAAAGTTACAATGCGAATTTCAGTGATGGACGAGGAGCCGTTAATATGGGAACGTGTGCATTTTTTACCGCCTATTATGAGCCAAATACGACGTTACCGGACGAATCGAATGATACCTCCGGTTGTCATACACCAACTCAATTGGTCACTCCAAAATGTCCTTGTATTGTCATCGCAGGAGCCGGGTACAGATTATCCGCAAGAAGTCTTCATCCAGGCGGCGTAAATGCGGCCTTTGGGGATGGTCATCTTTCGTTTGTCAGTGATTCCGTCAATCGAAACACCTGGCGATCTCTTGGTGATGCCAGTGATGGTAATACGGTTTCTCTTCCTTGAGAGTGCATGATGTTCATTTCATCATCAATATCATCCACTGTAACATGAAAGACTTTTTACCATGAAATTTTCACAAAGAATACTTATCCTTTTCCTACTCTGTGTTTTCGGTTGCAATGCTTCCGGAAACCCTGATGGCCGCATTGATGTCACAGGAACAATCACGTTGAACGGCAAACCGTTTACTTTTGCCGGGGGGTGTTTTTTCGAACCTGTCAACGGAATCAAAGAAGATGGCGGAGTTTCCCAGATACTGGATGGCAAAATCTTTCTTACAGGTCAAGCCGCTCCCAAACCGGGAAAATATATCGTTCGTATTTACGCGATTGATTACTATGATAAGACGACGAATTTGCCGATCACCCCGGAAACCAAACCAGGAAACTTTTACACCGTCAAAGTCATTCCGGATGATTTTAATATCAACAGTACAATTGAGTTTGAAGTCGTTGCAAAAAAGAAAAATGTTTTCAATTACAATATTGTTACGGACGACAAGCCGTAACCAATCCAATCACTTACCTCACTATTGAACAATCACTTTTACAAATGAAAGAAAGAACTCCTTATGAAAAAATTCGCAATTTCCCTCGTACTTTTGCTCACGGTCAACCTTGTTTTCGCCCAAGAAACCGAAAAAACCGATTTTGAAAAAAGGGCGGTTAAAATCGCGGCTATCCTGGAAAAGCTGGAGGAATTAGGGAAAAACAAAGGAAAAATCGAAGAAGCACGCTCCTCTCTGGACGAACTGAAATCTCACATTCTCGAAGAACCGAGGTTTCGAGGAATTGTTTTGGTTCCCCGCTTCGAGCAACCGGTCAAACGGATAGGAGAAAACAACGGTAATCCTGAATTTTTCGATTCGATTCTTGCCGAATTCCAAACGGTTTTTCGTGAATCAGAGCATCCTGATTTACAAAGGATCGCAAAGATGATTGATGGACGTAAACGTTTCTTGTCTTTACCGGGAAACGAAATGAAAATTGAAAGCATGTTACTTGATGGAAAAACATTCGACTGGGAGCCGTTTAAGGGAAAGGTTGTCCTTATTGATTTTTGGGCGACCTGGTGTGGTCCTTGCTTGAGAGAGGTTCCTAACATGCGGGCGAATTGGGATAAGTATCACGATCAAGGTTTCGAGATCATCGGAATTGCTGTACAAGATAAAACCGAGGCGGTGAAGCTGCATATCGCAAAAGGAGAAACTCCGTGGACGATCCTGGATGATCAACAGTGGATTGATGCAAAAAATGAAAGTATCGCAGATTACTACGGTATTGCAGGAATTCCATGCATGATTCTGATTGGTCGAGACGGTAAAGTTATTTCTCTGGAAGCCCGCGGAAACAAACTCAACAAAGAACTCGAAAAACTCTTTGAGAAATAATCATTGACTCAAGGATTATCCCAAAAACAAACAACGTTAGCCGCCCGATAAGGTTGCGGCAAAACAATTCGGTGGCCGCAATCCACAGGGACCGAAGTCCGTCCTGCGGCCGTCCCTAGCGCAGAAAATCATTGCCTCCGGCGGCCAACGCGAGGGCGTTGGATCCCGGATGGGACTGCCGTCCCGAAACAATAACCCGTTCGCGTTGCTCACTGGAATCCGCGAGTGGAACAACGAAAAACAGGTCTTAAAACCGAAAAAATACTCTGCCCGTTACTGACTTGCGACCAATGGTAAAGCCATCGTATTTTATGGAAAACTCTCTTATTTGAAGGCTGTTCTGTGACTATTGACGGCCAAGCCGTGATTATTGATGGATTGCACGGCTTTTTCCGCATAAAAACGGTTTGGCACTTTATTTGCATAGACCTATGATCATGTTTAACGTTTTGAACATCGCGGCAATCAGAAAATGATGTGACGGCGGTCAACAATACACAATAATGCGGTTTCGTTTTGACGAAATCCAACCTCTTTTGATGAAAAGGAAGATTCAATGAAAAACGCAGAAAAGAAAAATCCGTCTCTTCTCTCGGAAAAAGCTAGAAATGTTAAAATAGGGGGGGGGGGTATACGGGCTTTCACGCTTGTTGAGCTTCTTGTCGTGATTGCGATCATCGGGATTTTGATCGCTCTTCTCTTACCAGCGGTTCAAGCGGCACGTGAAGCCGCACGACGAATGCAGTGTTCCAATAATTTGAAACAAATTGGTCTGGCCGTTCACAACTTTCATAGTACGCAAAATCGTTTTCCTCACGCTTCGCAGGAACCGATTTTTGCTGCATTACGATTCGCCCGAGGCGGCGGTTTGGCCTGTCTTTTGCCGTACATTGAACAGCAGGCAACCTACGATGCCATTGCGGCTTTCAAACCTGCAACAGGCGTTTTAAATGTCCAGGCAATCGTTCCTGTTCAAATAAAAATCGGAACATTTCTTTGTCCTTCTGATGACGGTTCAAACATGTGGAAAAGAGAAGACAGCCCCGCCCACATGTACAGCAATTATCGCGCTTCCGTCGCAGATTTAGCAACAACAACGGCGGTCACTACAGGAACGGTTGCCGCTACGGATTATTCTCTTCCACGTGCATGGTGTCAGGTGGGGCCCTTGTTACCGATAGCCGCAGGGGGATATTCTCCCGTCATTGGCGGAACAAACATCGGGCTTGAAAGTGTAACGGACGGAACAAGTAACACGGTACTGTTTTCCGAAGGGGTTGTTACAGAAAGAGACACGGCACCGAATGGGGGAAATCTCAAAAGCAGATTGGCTTCCGATATTACCGGAGCCGGAAAATATACTGGAACGCCGATCACCTGTCTGAACACCGCTCAAGATTCAAGGTTGCTCAAACCGACCGTTCTGGTTGCCATTTCGGGTTTACCCGGCAACTACGGGCATCAGTTGGGGGTAAGATTGTTCGATCATTACACAATCAACTATTCGTTCAATACTTTACTGCCTCCCAACAGTCCTTCGTGTACGGAAGAACCAGGGACGCAATCGGCACACCACACTTGGGTCAGTGCCAGCAGTAACCATACAGGAGGCGTGAATGTTGCTTTGATTGATGCAAGTGTCCGGTTTGTCAGTGACACCATCAATACGAAAAATCTTGACAAAGCCAGTGATTCGATTCATAATCCGCATAACGCAACAGATGGAAATTTCAGTTATGGTGTCTGGGCGGAACTTGGTTCCATTAATGGAGGGGAAAGTGCTTTTTTCCCGTGAAATCCATAACAGCAATACAATGAAAATCATGCAACATTATACAAAATATACTCAAACATGTTTCGGTTTCCGGTCTGAAAACGCAGAGCATCTGACGAGGCGGCGATTCTGCGGAAGTAGAAAGCCGCTGTTCATGCCGGTTACGGTATATCTGTTTGTTATCCTTGTTTTTCCTATAATATTTAACGGCTGTAACCGCAGTAACCATCTGGGAACGGTTGTTGTCAAAGGAACGGTCAAAGTCGATGGGTTGCCGACGGAGGGGATTGAAGTGATTTTCCATCCCGCTTCCGGCGATGGTTTGCCAGCTTATGGTCAGACTGACGGGAATGGAAATTATTTTCTGTCAACAGCAGGAACAAAAGTCGGTTCCGGAGCCGTTCCAGGCGAATTTATTCCAACCTTTAACAAGGTGACGCTTGAACATGACCCCCGATTCGCCAACAGAGAAGACCTTATCCCGCCTCCGCCCAAAGTAACACATCATATTCCGAAAAAATATTCCCAAAAGAGAACAACAGACATGACTCCCGTAACAGTGACCCGGAATAAGAAAAATGTCTTCGATTTCGATCTTTCTTCAAAATAAAAATTCAACACACCATCAATTCCAATGAGTATTACAAAAATTATTTCAATCGTTTTCTTTCCGGTTCTCTTTTCAATATTTGTATTTCAAGCTGATATTCTTACAGCTCAGACAGGAAAAAACCGGCATCCAAATATTCTGTTTTGTATTGCGGATGATGCCTCTTACACACACTTTGGAGCAAACGGCTGCTCATGGATCAAAACTCCCGGATTTGACCGTGTGGCCAAGGAAGGAATCCGGTTCACGCACGCTTACACGCCGAATGCCAAGTGTGCTCCGTCGCGTTCCTGTATTCTGACCGGTCGTAACCCCTGGCAACTGGAGGCGGCGGCCAATCACAACCCGTTTTTTCCACAGAAATTTCAAACGTATTGTGAAGCACTTACCGAACAGGGATACTATGTTGCTTCTTCGGGCAAAGGCTGGGGCCCCGGTGTTGCACTCGACGAACAGGGACGAAAACGGGACATGACGGGAATTAAGTATGACAAATATACTTATACTCCATCAACATCCAAAATGTGTAATATTGATTTCGGGCGTAATTTCACGACATTTCTCAAGAGCAAACCGCACGACAAACCTTGGTTTTTCTGGCTCGGTTCGACAGATCCGCATCGCGGTTACGAATATGGAAGCGGGGTCAAGTCCGGGAAAAATCTCTCCGATATTGATCGTGTTCCCGGCTGTTTTCCTGATGATCCGCAAGTTCGTAATGATTTGCTTGATTACGCTATCGAAATCGAAAATTTCGATCAAAATGTCATCAATGTGATAGAATTGCTTGAACAATCCGGAGAATTGGACAATACACTTATTGTTGTCACTTCAGACAATGGAATGCCGTTTCCGTGCGGAAAAGGAAATACTTACGAAATGGCAACTCACATGCCACTTGCTGTCATGTGGAAAAACGGAATTGTTCAACCAGGACGGACAGTGGACGATTTTATTAGTTTTATTGATTTCGCCCCGACATTTTTGGATATCGCGCAAGTCGAACAGGAAAAGACAAAAATGTTGCCGATAACAGGGGAATCGTTGCGTCCGATTTTCGAATCAGAAAGGAATGGCCTGATCATTCCTTATCGGGACAAGATTTTTCTCGGCCGTGAACGAACAGATTTGGGAAGACCGCACGATGCCGGCTATCCGATTCGGGCGGTCATTCGAGATCATTTCATGTATTTGTACAATTTTGAACCTGATCGTTGGCCCGGCGGCAACCCCGAAACAGGTTATCTTGATTCTGATGACAGCCCGACAAAAACATTGATTGTGAATTCCCGTAACGATAAAAATTTACATCAATACTGGCAGCGCAGTTTTGGATTTCGTCCGCAGGAAGAATTGTATGATTTATCCGTCGACCCGGATTGTATGGTCAATCTTGCCAGTGAACAATCGGTAAAAAGTGAAAAGTTACGGGAGGAATTATTTGCCGAACTCAAACGGCAGGAAGACCCGAGAATGTCCGGTCTGGGGCACATTTTCGACGAATATCCTCATTGTGACGAGTTTCGACGCGGTCTTTACGAACGTTGGCAGTCAACACCAAACGCCGGTCCCGACTTTCAAAAGAAACTCAAACAACAGGAAGACGAAAAGAAAAAAAGTATCCGTTCACAGGACTCGAATTTTTGAAGCAAGATTTTAGCAAATCGGTATGGCTCTTTACGACCTGCAAAATGACGGAGGTGAAATGAAAAATGTTGCGAAAGAACACACCCGGAAATTGTTCAGCGGTTGCAGGCGGCCGCGGAGAATTACCGGCAGCAGCTTGGGAAGGGAATCAATGGGGGCCCGAAGTCCGTCCTGCGGCTGTCCATAACGCAGAAAATCATTGATGTGAAAAGTATGTCATGAGAGTGTGCTGCACCATCGTATTTCATGGAAAACTTTCTTATTTGAAGGCCGGAGCGGATTAATTATTTACGCAGATAATATCCATTGTGTTTGAAGTCGTTTGAGCAGTCGATGGAAGAAAAAAACTTTCCCGACCCGTGAAGGAACTCTTGCAGTTTCCTCCCATCGCGAATCTTCTCTTTACGTAACAATGTTTTCAACTTCGAAAAGTTCAGCTCAATTGGATTCAGGTCAGGACTGTACGGCGGCAAGGAGGTGTAAACGGTGAATTTCAGAAAAATTTCCGAAACAGCGGGACTCTCTCTTGACTTTTTTCACGGATTTGATTAATATGGATATTTGATGTTACGATTTTACAATCAATTTGAATTTGTGAGAAGGAGTTTTTTATGAAAAAACTGTTAGAAAATGTTAAAATGGGGGGGGGGCTGTCTGTACTGTTCTAAGACAGCTTTCACCTTGGTGGAACTTCTTGTGGTGATTGCAATCATCGGTATCTTGATTGCTCTTCTTTTGCCTGCGGTTCAGGCCGCCCGCGAAGCGGCGAGACGGATGCAGTGTTCCAACAATCTCAAGCAGATGGGATTGGCTTTACACACTTATCACGACACTTGCCAGTCATTTGTGGCGTACAAATCCGGCCGCAAAATGAGTAAAACAGACCCCGCTTATGATATATGGAACATGTATTCCTATATCATTCACCTGTTACCTTTCGTGGAACAGACGGCGCGTTATGACCAGATTTACACGTATTGTCATTCTCTTGACGATGATAATGCAGCAGAGTTCAAGGGAGCGGTCAATTGTTACTGTTGTCCGTCTGACGGCAATTCGGCTCAGCCTTCTGATTCCGGTGCCGCGGCTGCCGGTTTACCAGGACACGCGAGAATCAGTTATATGGCATGTTTGGGAGATGCCTTTGGCAATACTCAGGAATGGAATACCAACGGGGTCAAACGCGGCCTCTTCATGGGACCGCATGATAAGTGGTCTTCGTTTGGTACTGTCACGGATGGAACATCCAACACCGTTGCCTTTTCCGAGTCGGTGACTTACTCGTCCATGAATGGAAGCGACCTCAAGGGAAATATTGCAGTTCTTGGAGGCGGCAGTTCCATTACCAGCGGTGATTGGGGAAATAACAAAGCCACAATACGGCAACAATGCCTCGCAGCGAAAGATTCTCTCAATCCGAAACAAATCCTCAATCATGCGGAAGATAAATTCAATTGCCGGGGTTGGGATTGGAGAGGGGCGCCGCCTCAGAATGCATTCAGTACGGTGCTTCAGCCGAATTCCCCTTCCTGTGCGGAAAATACCCAGCCCAAATACGGTCAGGTATTAATGACTGCAACCAGCAATCATACCGGCGGTGTTAATGTTTCCATGACGGATGGTTCCGTCCATTTCGTCTCCGACACCGTGGATCATGGAAATATCGCCAATGACGGAGTGACCTCCGGTTCATCCACGTTCGGCGTCTGGGGAGCATTAGGCTCCGCTTCCGGCGGTGAATCCAAAACATTGTGATTTGACTTTCGTTTCTTACGGGAGCTGGAGTTTTTGAAATTTCACGCTCCCTTTTTATATTTTAACATTTTCGTCAAAGGATTTTTTCTATGAAATCTCTATTTGGTTTTCTATTGACAACAGGAATAGTTTTGTCACTTGTTTTGAATACAGGCTGCGGTTCCAGAAAGCCTGAAGGATTTCCCAAGACTGTTCCTTATGCCATTATAGTGAAAAACAGCGGACTGCCTGAAAAAGATGTCTCGATCTTTCTGTATCCCGAGGAGGCGTCCGGAGGAGCCTGGGTTGCCGGTGGAAACTCGGATTCTTCCGGCAAAGCAAGTCTTGTCACATCACAGGAACATTATACCGCGAAAGGAGTCCCGGAAGGAAAATTTAAAGTGATTCTCAACAAAAAGGTGGAAGTTCCCGGTGCGGTTTCCGAGGAAGAATATAAAAAAATGACCGGTCATGAAAAAGAGGCGTATGGAAACAAAATGCGGGCGGAGAGGGAAAAAATTCCATTAATCGTGCCCAAAGTTTTGACCAATCCCATGACCACACCGGTCACTGTTGAGGTTTCCGCATCAAATTCCGAAACGGTGATTGATTTGAAGGATTATAAAAAGAGAGACGAATTTCCTGACCGCTGGGTTATTCCAGGACAACATGTTCAGAATTGATGCCGGATATTTCGGCCGTTATGCAGATAGCCGCACATCACCGTTGACTTCTTTTTATTTTGAAACATCCCGCATGTTTCGCTGTTGAAGAATACGTTCGATTGCTGCGAAGATCGCTTCCGGTTCCGACATCCGACCGGCTCCGGTCTGACCGCAGCTCAAATATCCGGACTCCGGTCCGGCAAGCATGATGCCGTCCGCCTGAATCTGTTTCACGTTGCGCTGAACGGACGGCTTTTCCCACATGACGGTATTCATCGCCGGTGCCATCAAGACCGGCCCTTCAAAGGAAAGCAACAGCGTACTCAAAAGGTCGTCCGCGAGGCCGCACGCCGCTTTGGCGATAATATTGGCCGTTGCCGGGGCAATACAGAGAAGATCGGCACTTTGAGAAAGTTCAATATGCGGATGAATCCGTCCCGGTCCGAACATTTCGGACGGAACCGGACGCCCTGAAAGAGCCTCAAATGTCCGCGGAGCAACGAGTTCCGCCGCCGAACGGGTCATCACCACCGTAACGCCCGCTCCCGACTGCACAAGACGGCTCACCAGCACCGCCGTTTTATACGCGGCAATCCCTCCGGTGACTCCGATCAGAATTTCCCGACCTTGCATGGCACATTACCAACCGATTTTCATATTGGACTCAATCACTTTCCGCGATTTATCGAGATCGGCACCGGTTTGCTGCATGTAAAGACGGATGGCCGCCAATTTGTCTCCCGCCGCTTTGGCAAGACATTCCCGTGCGATGTCGCAAGTGTCAACCTGACCGGTGATTCCGAGAGCGGATTTGGAAATCACCCAGGCGTCACGAGGCCGCTTGGTGACCCGGACGACCTCTTCCGCCGGATAATAATTGTACAAAATCTCTCTGGCCTGCTCCTCACCGTCCGCCCAAGTGATGACGATATGGGAAAACGTTTCAATTTCATAAAGTGCCATTCTGTCGTGCGCCTTATTTTGATTAATGTTCTTGTAATGTTCAAATTCCAACAGTCACAGAATACCATAATTCTCAGAAAATGGTAGCCCCGCCTGTTTTCCTTCGCCGATTTCAAGGAGATAACGGTTACCGGTCTTATATGGATTTCCCTTCCTGATCCTGATGTTTTCCCTCTTTCCGGTTCACTGCGAAATGCCGTTACCGGAAATGACCGACTGTCCGATGATGTCAGGATCGACGATCGTTTTAGGAATGGGAACCCGCGTGAACCATCCGTAATCCGCGCCGGACTGCTCATTGACGACCTGTTGCGCCGATTTTCCTCCGAGATCGTCCAGGTTGATGGAGCCGGGAGCCCCTCTGGTGACATGCGACTGCCACAGGATTTTTCCGTCCCGTTCGATTTTCATCAGCGAGGTTCTCGGCGTCACGGTGACTTCAAGATTACCGCCTCCGAAACGGAACCGTCCGTAGGAAACCTTTTCCTCTTTCTCCGTTTTGATCGAAAGGACGACGCGAACCGGTGCGGAATCGGTGATTTTCCAGCCGTAAGAGAGGATTTTTTCGCGGACCCCCTTTTCGATTTTCTCGCGGTCCTTGTCAACGGAAGGCTCAATCACCAGGGAAACGGCGGAACCGGGCTGCACCGCATAACGCTTGTTGTCCGGAATCTTTGCGAAGGATTCGATCGCGGAATTATGCGGAATTTTCACGGACTGAATCTGCAACGTGCTACGGTTAATCACCTGATACCAGTAACCGCCGCCCCAGACCGTTCCGTTTCTCGGACCGCGCATGGTATATTTCCAGATGGTGCAGCCGAGACTGGCATCAATCACCTGTTCGCCGGCGAGGATGTATTTCGGAGTGAGCCACTGATGGCTTCCCCAACCGATGACCGTAAACGACAACACCTTTTGACCGGTCGCCAGATTCCAGAGCGTCATCTGATTGTTATCCCACAGGCTGAGTTTTTTCCCGTCATCGGCAATGGCGAGTTTCCCCCCGACGGCCCCTGAAGATAAATCGGCAATTTGTCCGACCGGATTCCCGGTCAGGGTTTCATAAAGAAAAACCCTGTTATCCTTGGCGAGGAGAAAATATTTTCGATTCGGAGAAAAAGCGAGTACACCCCGTGAAATGAATGTCACATCCGTCCAGACCGGCTTTCCCGTCACGATGTTCAGGAGCACCAGACGTTTGTCTCCCGTTGCGGCGGACTGAAGCAGCACATGATCCTCGCCGATCCAGTATCCCTCGTCGATGTCTTTTTCCAGCTTCTGATGTTCGTCCCGGCTGTCCGCCGTGAAGGGAAGAAAACGACCGATTCTGTCGAGTTTTCCCGCTGCGGACAGTTGATGAATTTCGACGAGAGAGCGTTCTCCCCAGCCTCCTTCCTTCTGATCGTGACGGATCATGATGCGTTTTCCTCCGGGCGAAATTCCAAGCGGAACGGCCTTGAACGGCATGGAGAACGAGACGGCTTTTCCGGTTCTCAAATCGCCGACATAGATACGGGAATTCCAGACTTCCCCTGATTTCTCCTTGTGCCAGCGGCCCGTCAGGACTTTCGCCGCTTCGACATTGCTGAAAAAGAGCAGTTCCTCCCGGACAAACACGCCTAATTCCTGATTGTCATACGGCAAAGTCATTCCGACCGGCTTGAAATCCACCATCGGCGTTTTGAGCGAGTCGGGAGTGATCGACCAGGAGTTTTCCCCCGTCCCGGGCGGAAGCAGAGGAACATTGCGGTAGGAAACCGCGACGGGAGGTTCCGCATTCGCGGAGCCGCGACCGGTTTCCGGCGAAAAATCCTTCTCTCCGCCTGCGAACGGCGAAACCGCAACCTCTTCCCCGCCGGCAAAAGGATTCTCTTCCTCCGCGGGGAGTTGCTTCAGATAAAGAACATCCTCCTCGCTGAGCTTTTCGACCGGCAATGTCACCACTTTCCCGTCGATTTTCTTCCGCAGCCGGACTTCCTTGCCGTCATAATTTACCAGAGCGGCTTCAATCTGAAATTTTCCGGTGCTATCCGTCCATATCCGGTCTTCCGCCGCGAGATTCAGGGAAAACGCAAGAAAAAACAAAGTCACCGGCACGATTCTCGTTTTCAATAAAGTTTTCATTGGAATCACCTCAAAATTGGTTTTAGTTTTAGCTGTTACTGTTTTATGGGAAGTTTTAAGGCAACGTAGCCAACATGCTGCTGCAGCCGGGAAGCCCCGGCGGGCACTTGCCTCATCGTCATTGCGTTCCATTCGGCCTCCGGTCGCGAGCCGCGACGGGCGGTTTGCGACCGACCTCTTCGAGGCGGTCGGCTTCCGGTGGATAATCTTTCTCCAACCGCTTGCGATGTGCGGTGAAGCGGCACGCTTCCCAGCGAGCAACGCGAGCGGGACACTGTTTTGGGACGGCTGTCCCTACCGAGGTGCAGTGTCCGCATGTTGCTGCTCACTGGTCTCCACCGGCTTTTGATTTTGCGTTTTAAGTTGGTTCATTTTCCTGACAAATGGTGTTGTCTTCACTGAATATTCTACCCGCTTACTCTGTGGGATGCAACGCCCGTGCGCTGCCCAACGGAGGCAAATATTATTCATTCAACAAGGATTACCGTACTCCAATTTATTCCCTTTTGTAGCCATACACTTGACACCTATCAAAATTACTTGGATTGAATGGAAACAACTCATTTCAGGAAAATTTTCACAAAAAAGCGACAATTCCTCTTGACTTCTTGAATTGTCGTGTATAGAATACAGTCATCAGGTTGATTTGTGTCAATCTGTTAAATTTTCGTGAAACGTTTTCGGAAAGAATCAAAACCATTTTTCCAAACAGGAGAAAAACCATGCAAAAATTCACTTTGTGTCCGAAATGTCA
>JAISQK010000255.1 GCA_031274255.1 Planctomycetaceae bacterium
AACTCTGCATTTTTAGGATTTAACGGATTTTAAAAGCCAAATTTTCAAGTGCAATCGGTATAACGAGTTGGATGCCGCCCTTTTGGTACATGTTCATCACACCTCGAACCGTAGGAGGGGGGTGGCGAACGAGGTGTGCGACTTCGGATTCGTCGAAGATAAGGACGCGGTGGAGCTGCGTGGACACGGTTTGCCGCCATTCCGGTTCCCCCTCAATTTTGTATTTCAGCAGAAAGCCGTAAAATTTCCCGTCTTTGAGAGATTGAGTCGGATGTCCGTGCTGCAGCGTTGGAGACGTAAACGGTGATGTCGTGGTGCTGACCGGTGACGACGGACAACACAGGGGCTTCGACCGGGACGGGAATCGGCAAATGGGCGTGATGCTCCCGCGACGGCAACCCTATGGAGACGAGCGTCTCATCGGGAATGTTCAAATTGGACGAAAGGTACTTGTTGAAAGCGGAAAAGAAGGTTTTCAGTGCGTGAAACGCCGCGGTCTTGAGCGTCGCGGTGGCATGATTTTTCAACTCGCGGTTTTGATTCCGCGAGATAAGCGGCCTCCGCCTCGCGAGACAGCGAAGTCAGTTGCGTGATCAGCGTCGGCGGAATCCCCCATTCCGTCGCATGAGTGGAGCAAGAGTGGAGGATCGTGTCCGCCCAGGCGATAAACTCCGAATCCCTGCGAGGCATATATCTTTTTTCTTTTGTCATTTTTTCTCCTTACCATTGTCGGGATGTCAAATTCGGCGGAAAGGTTCCCCTCGGAGCGGAGATCTCCGAAATGTCCGTCAAACTCCGCAAATCCTACCAAACCCGTAAGTCTCTGTCCAGTATCCGTTTCCGAAAGAGTCATTTTTCTGCGGTGTCGGAATTTTCCAGGCAAAACTTCTGTCCTTTTTGCCGGGGGACACCCTTTTCTGCCAAAACAAGAGATTGGAGACAGACAACCGGAGAAAATGCCCCCTTGGCAAACGAGAATTGTCAGTTGGCAAACGGGAATAATTCCCTGCTTTTGGCCGATTGGGAGATAAAAATCGACAAAAAACAGACAGAAATCAACGAAAAGCATGTGTTAAAGGGGAATTTTGGAGCAACAATCCGCGATGGGAAGGCTATAAAAGGTAAATGTAGGGCTACAAAATGGAATTGTCTTGAGGCAAAAGGAAATTGGAGGAGTTCAGTAAACAATTGAGGGGGTATAAGCGGCGAATGGGAGGACGGCAATTGGGAATTGAGGGGCAGCAATCCTGATTTGACGGGTAATCTTTGCCTCCGGCGGCCAACGCGAGGGCGTTGGATCCCGGATGGAGCTGCCGCTCCGAGAGCCACGAACCCGCTCCTGTTAGTCGCTGGAATCAACAGGCGGAACAACGGGGAATATTGCCGGAACAATCGGAGAAGGATAACAACCGAAGCCGACCGCGCAGCCGGGCAGCGGTAGGCCGCTGCACCCCGGATGGGACTACCGTCCCGAGAGCCATGAACCCGCTCCTGTTAGTCGCTGGAGTCAACCGACGGAACAAAAGGAAAGTGGTTGGAAAGATTATCCATCGGAAGCCGAATGGAACACAGTGACCATGAGGCTACTGGATGCAACGTCACGTTGCCCGACCGCGCAGCCGGGAGGCTATCGCCCGCCGGGGCTTCCCGGCTGCGATCCAACGTGCTACGCTGCCACCAGGGCTTCACGCCTGCAACAGCACGTTGCCTCACGGTTCGTGAAATTCGGACTTTTCATTCACTTGGCCGGTTCAAAATCAAGAATGAACTGCTGACGGCGTAAATCCGACGCGGTAAAATCCGGGACAGGTTTCACCGTTTCCGACTGCGGAAGCGGTGTCACTTGGAGGTGCCGCCTTACCGGTGAGACCGCCGTAAGGTGAGATTGTGCCGGAGTGAAATCCAGTTCCAATGACGGCGGCATGGACGGTACCGTGACCGGGATTGCCGAAGCCGCTCCGTTCCTCTCCTGCGTTTTCAAAACCGGAACCTCCTCCGGCAAAAACACCGGCTGCGGCATGGACAGCGGTCTTGTCGGCAGTGCGGCCGGCGGTATTGCCAGCGGTGTTGCCGGTGCCGCGGGAAATTCGTAATACTCCGCTTCATAACCGGCAGAGGCCCGCTCCGGTATCACATACTTATACGACAACCGATCCTGTTGCGGACACAGCCGCCATTGCGGAAGACTCGCCACCTGAAATTGCGGCTTCGGTTCAGGAAACTCTCCATGGGAGCCGATGTAACCGATGTTTGTGTCCGGCGTTCCCTTGATCGGCGGCGACTTGCTGATCACCCCTTTCACTCCGAGAACAGCAGGGTCCCTCGCGATTTTGTCACTGAAAACGCGGATGTCGGAAAGCACCGGCTTGACCTGAAGCGTGATCTCCTCAATGTTTCCAGCCGTCCGCCGCAAACCATTGAAAAATTCCGGATCGCCGAGGAGTTGCTGAACCGACCCGTCAGGATTATTGAATGCCGCAGCAAATTTTTCGATCTCCTCCATCGTGGTGTCCAACCGTCCGGCAACTTCCTTGAGCCGGGTGAAAAAGTCCGCGCCGTCCGAGCCGAGCGACTCAATGAACTTTCCGGCATTGTCGAGATTGCCGTCCACTTTGGTGAAGGTGGTTTCCATCCGCCGCATAATGCTCCGCACATCACCGATCATTTCCCGGGCGTTCTGCATCAGCAACTGGACTTCGCCGAGGAGCTTCGGGGCATCTTTCGCCGTCGTCCGAAGATTGTGCTGAATGTCCGGATCGTTAATCAGGCTTTCGAGTCCTCCGGAAAGTTTGTCGATGGACACCATCGTCTGCATCGCGGTATCAACCATTTTTTCGAGTCTCTGTTGTTTAACAGCCACATCTTCCGGCGTTCCGATCAACATGTTGATTCCCGCAAACGACTTGGTGATTTCCTTCACGGCACCGGCAAAACTGTCGAGCGCTTCGGACAAACGGTTTTCGAGCGACCCGGCAATGGCGGCGATGTTCGGCGGAGAAAAACCGTGTATCGTGGAGTTGGGCGGAATAACTTTTGCCTCTTCAAACGATTTCACGCGATCCTTCTGAAAACTGATCGCCGTGACCCCCATCAGGTTCGACTCAATCCGGCATTCTTCGTCGGTGTAGATTTTGACATCTTTGTGAATGAGAAGCACCACCTTGACGGAACGGTCATTATCGACAAGTTCCAGCGACGAAACGCGGCCGATTTCCACACCGTTTTTGGAGACCGGCGAATTAGGCTGAATCATCGGCGCGTACTCAAAAATGACGCTCATTTTGTAGTCGCCGCTTAAAATCGGCAGTTGCTGCGGGCCAAACAGCACGATGAAAACCACCAGCACGGCAATCGTGACAATCACAACGATGCCGATACGGAATTCTATTGCTCTGCGCTCTTCCATGAGAACACCTGTTTCTTATTTTATTCTGCTTCAATATCCTGAAATTTCTCTGTTCGGGTACGCCGGCTGCTGTTGTTTGAGCATTTCCATGAGCCGTTCCCCCGCTTCACCGTTGATGAATTGCGGCACGCGGCGGTCGGGGGAATAATCAATCTCGTCGGCAGGACCTTCGTAAATCATTTGCGACTCTCCCTCCTGAAGCCGTGTGACCGGGTACAGCATGATGATGCGGTCGGCAACTTTTTTGGCCGACTTCATGTCATGCGTGACGATGATTCCCGAAACGTGCCGCTTGTGTTTGACTCCCAGAATCAGTTCGTTAATGACATCGCTCATGATCGGGTCAAGACCGGTGGTCGGTTCGTCGTAGAGCATGATTTCCGGCTCCATCGCCAACGCCCGCGCAAACCCGACCCGTTTCCGCATCCCTCCGGAAAGTTCCGCCGGTTTCTTGTGATACACCGTTTCCGGCAGCCCCACTTCATTCAGCAGCCGATACGCAATTTCCCGCATTTCGGCAGCGGACTTCCGTGTGTGCTGCTTCAACGGAAAACAAACATTGTCGCCGACGGTCATACTGTCGAACAGTGCCGCCTGTTGAAAAACGAATCCAAAACGTGTCCGTTCGAGGGCAAGTTCCCGCGGGGAAAGCGTACTGAGGTCTCTGCCGTCGAAAATCACGTGACCGTCTGTCGGTGTGAGGAGCCGGATGAGGGATTTGAGCAGCACGGTTTTTCCGCAGCCGCTTTCGCCGATCACCGCAAGCGTTTCCCCCCGCTGCAGTTGGAAACTGATTTCCCGCAAAATGGTTGTTCCGCGGAATTGCATCCCAAGTTGATCCGCTTCAAGGATCGGACGGTTTTCCTGTGGCTGAACAGACATCGGCGGACACACTTTCTAAAAGAAATTCGGCGGTGTCCAAAACATGGAATAAATGCTTTCCAGCACAATTCCGAGCAAAAGATCCATAAACAGGATCAGAACAAACGAGATGACAAACGATTTCGTCGCGGCTTTCCCGACCCCTTCCGCTCCGGCGTCGCAGTGGAATCCCTGGTAACAACTGATGACGGCAATGACCATTCCGAAAAAAACGCTTTTGAAGATTCCCATGAACACGTCAAAAATTCCCACGAATTGCTGAGAATAGTGCCAATAATGATGCCAGTCGATGTGCAGCAGGAGAATTCCGTAAAAGGCACCGCCGAGTACGCCCATAAAATCCGCCATGACCGTCAGAGCCGGAATTAAAAACATGCACGCAAGGAATCGGGGAACAACAAGGTAGTGAATCGCATTTGTCCCCATGCTTTCGAGAGCGTCAATCTGTTCCGTGACCCGCATGGTTCCGAGTTCCGCAGCAACGGAGCTTCCAATCCGGCCGGCAAGCATCGTGGCGGCAAGCACCGGTCCGAGTTCACGGACAAGCGACATATTAATCATCGCTCCGAGGCGTGTTTCAAGGCCGACAAACCGGAATTGAGTGTAACTTTGAACGGCGAGAACCATTCCGATAAACACACCGGTCAACATCACGACCGGCAAACTCAGTACACCGATATTGTTACAGGAAACAACAAGTGTGTCCCGCTGATACCCTCTGTGAACGAGCCAGTAAACAGTCTGCCCGAAAAACAGTGTCAAGTCTCCGGTGTATTCGACCAACTCCGACATTTTACTCCGAAGTCCGCTCCACTTCCGCTGCAGGAAAGACGGTCGTTTTGAAAAAATGCGTTGTTTGGGAACCATGACAAGATTGAATAAACAGTATGAAAAAAGTGCGGGAAAAGTCGAAAAAGTAACACGGCTTTCTCACAGTGTCCCTTTCTGAAATCTATCGGACGGATGATTCGGTGACTTGAGTAAACTTTATGGATTATAACAATTATTACACGTCGTCAGACAAGCGGAATTTGCCGGATCTCCATTTCAGGAACTTGAAGAATGGCGGCTGTCGGTGTAATAACACGGTAGAGCGCCCCGGGATTTAAAATGTACGTTTTTCCTATAGTGGAAAATTCCGCCTGATGTGAGTGTCCGAAGCAGATTAAATCCCAATTGCCGGACTCAAGTTCCGTCTGAAAACGTCTTTGCTGATGTCCGTGAAGGAAAGCAATCTTCTTTCCCTCCCGTGTGAGGCTTCCAAAATCACCGTGACACTTTTGCCCGCTTTCCAGGATGACCTGTTTTAATGTTTCCCTCATCGTATCACAATTTCCGAAAACAAAATCTGTCGGAATTTCCGTGAATAACCGCACCACTTCCGCCGTTCCGATGTCGCCGCAATGAATGATTTGGGAGACATGAAACTTTTTAAATTGGTGAACCGCCTCAAAAACAAGCGGAGCGTTCCCATGCGTGTCGCTGATGATTCCCAGAAACATGTTGTACTGTTTTCTAATAACGTTGTGTTTGTGATTCTGCGAGGAACATTAATTATACAAATTTCCGGTAATCCGATACCGCTTGTCCAAAAAGTTTTGAAGACCTCCATAAAATTGAGCCGTTCCGTTATATATCACAGTTTTGTGGTAAATTGTTGTAATCCCTATAGTTATCATACGGCTGTTCCGATAGACTTGCTGATGAAATTACGGATATTCTGCGTAATCGACAAAATCCGAGGAGATTTCCTCCAATCGTAGCATAGCGTACAAAAAGAAACATTTTTTATTAGAAAAGAGGGTTTTATGGCAGCTTCCACGATCTCTTATGCCGCCAATTCCAACACCGCCAACACAAGCCGGCAAAACGGCAGTTCTCAGAAAACCGGTTCCAAGTTACCGTCCTGTTGTGCCAAGCCGGGTTCCAGTTGTTGCGTAGGACGCGACACTTATGAATGTGCGAAAATCTGCAGCGGCAAAAACAGTTCCGCATACAGCGCAACGTCAAAGAAAACAGCAAGTTCGGGAAAAACAAGCACCGGGAAAAATACGAACAATGTGTCGAGCCAAAAAACGGGCACACAAATCAGAAATACCGGTCAGCAGACTTTTACCGCCGCCAATTCCTACAAAAGTTATTCCGGTCAGTCAAGATCAGTGACTTATTGACGTAAAAACAAACAAAATGCGTAAACTTTCCTGAAATAAGCAATAGACTAAAGAATGAATGTTTATTGCTTTTTTTCGTAATAACTGGTCATTTTATCAGAAATCTTGGCGGTGAAGTTTACATTTTGCCTAGTCTTTCTCATTTTTGCCATCCACTGAAAGCTAATATTTCACATTGTGCTATTTTAAAAAATCCAGAAATTTTGGAAAATAAACAAAAATGTCATAAAAATTCTTGCAATTTATTGATATTTTAGTTTATTATAATGGTAGACAATGTAGTGATTTTTCACGTGTGTTGAAAAATTCAGTTGTTTGAACAGTTAATGAGGTGCAAAATGATAGATCGTTTACTTTTCAGTTCCGTTTTGATGGTGTCATTCGGAACTGCCGCTGTTTGGGGACAATGCTGCGGAGATGCCGTTATCACAACAGCTTCCGTTCCTGTCACAACGGGCTATCCCGTGACAGTAAACTATCCGGCCGCTCAAACATCCGTCGTCGGAGCAGGCATTCCCGTCACGACCTACAAAGTGGAATATGCAACGGAATATCGTGAGGAAGAGGTCTTCAGCGAACAATTGGTTTGGGACACAGAAATCCGTGAGCGTAAAATCACGGAATACAAACAAGTGCCGGAAACTTCCGTTCATCGGGAGACCTATCGCGTGATGAAGCCGGTTTGGGTGACGGAATATCGTGACACAAGTTACGATGTTATCAAACAGGTGCCGGAGACATCTGTTCGCGAAGAGCGGCACATTGTCAACCGTCCCGTGACGGAAACCCTTCAGCGAGATGTGGTTCAGACGGTTTTGCGTCCCGTTCAACAGACCGTTCTTCAGCAGCGGCAGTACACAGTCAACCGTCCGGTCACGACCTATCAGACTCAAGTGGTGGATCGGGGGGGATACGTAAATTACACTGCTGTCGAGCCGGGAAAAACCTACAATCGGATTACTTGGCAGTCCGGAGGAACTTATGTTGATCCGATTACCGGGGTGACCCGTTCCCGTTGGCCCGGTTTCTACTGGACGCCGATGCACTCCGACCCGAAACTCACCCAGCAGTCCGTCTATCAGCCGAATTATGTCGCCGAGCAGAGACCTGTTACCAGTTTAATACCGGAAACTGTAGTAGAACAGATTCCTGTAACACAAACAACTTATCAGCAGGAACAGATAACCCGTACAGAACCGTATCAGGTGTCGCGGATCGTGCAGGAACAGGTTGTTCAGAAAGTGCCGGTGACCACTTACCGTCAGGTGGTGGAGCGTGTCCCACAAACGACGCCGGTTCAGGTGCTGAAAATGGAAGCTCAGGAGGTGACCAAAGATATTCCGACAACAACCTACAAAACAGTGGCATTTGAGCGGACGGAACCATATGAGGTCAAAGTTCCGCGAATCGTCAAAGTTTCGCAGAAAGTGATGCGTCCTTACACAGTGGAACGAAAAATTCCGCTTGACTCGCAAGGAAATCCGATCATTGTTCCTGAAATCACGAAAATTCCAACCCCTGCGGCAATCTCTACCGACGATCCCGCAAGCCAAAAACCTGCGATCCCGTCAGAAGACAAAATCGAGGAAAGTCAGCAAAATTCAAAAATTAATTTGGGAACTCAATGAAGGCATCAATTCAACCCTTCGGTAAAGACGAAAATCTTACGGTTTTCCGGATCGAGAACCACGACTTGGTCGTCCGACAAAACATCCACTTGGAGCGTTGGTTTCCAAAGGGATGTTTCTTTTTTCGTCAACTGATGATCCGCTGACTCCTCGAACAGGTGCTGTACAGGGTCAAAATGGGATGGATTCGCAATATAGGTGATAAATTCACCGGTGGGAAGGAAGAGTTTGATTTTCTGTACTTGTTTTTCCACTGTCACAAACCGGCCGTCACGGAAAATCGCAAAATCCGCCGGATTGCAACAACCGGTAAAAGCATCCGGAGCGGAGAGACTTTCCTTTCCCCAGGTTTTTGAGGGTTCCCAAACGGTTCCGCCGGAAAATGCCGTAAGCTGATGTTTCAGCGGATTCGCGACCCACAGCGTTCCTGTGTCATCACAATCCATTGCAAAATAAGGGCTTGGAACAAAAAAACCGGGAAAAGCCTCCTTATCGTCCGAGTAAACTTTGTCCTTTGCCAGTGTTTGAAGAATTTTTCCCTCAATATCCAAAACATAAACCGCTTTGTTCACGCAATCCGAAGCATAAAGATGATTTTTGTCGGTTTTGATGTCAACAAGCCACGCTCCCTCTGGAAAATCGGAGATTTTTTGTAATAATTTTCCGTCAGGTTCGATCACTTCGACCTGATTTTCATAGGCAAGGAGAATTTTTCTATCGAATAACGTCTCGGATTTCGGGGTACACATTGCCGTAAGGTTCTGACGGATCGGAATTTCGCGTTCCTGATGACCGTAACGGCTGTAAAAAACAATTTTATTTTCACCCGCCACACAAATATTGCTGTCAGCATCCACCGAAAGAACCTTCGGATTCTCGACATTCACGCGAAAGGAAACGACTTCCGTAAAACCAATGGCTGCGGGGTTGTAAAAATCCCCTGTCATGCGGTAAGATGGAAAAGATGCAGAACGCGGAATAAATACAATACAAACAACACCCAATACCGCGGCAAACAAACATACCGATCCAAAAATCAATGCGGCTTTCCAGGGTTGCAAAGAGGGGTCATTACTGAGCGAAAATCGTTTCAACAGATTTTTTATTCGTCTTTCCGGCGCATCTGTTTTTTGTGCGAAATGATTTGTTTCTGAGGTTGCCGTTTGGGAATCGGGATTTGGAGGAAATGAGGAAGATGGTGAAGAATTTGACATGTCAATCGAATGGGGAAATATGTTTTTTCAAAAAAATCAGGAAAACTTCTCTGGAGATATTATATTTAATTGTCAAACTAATGTATAGAGTCATTGACATTTTTTTTCTTTTTATCAAAATAAAACGTTTTACGACTGTTCCTGTTGAAAAGGAGAGATTTTGAGCGAACCTAAAATTACTGAACAAAAAGCAAAAGAAGAAGCCATTGAGCTGACCGGCACTGTCATGGAGGAAGTCCGTGGGGCATTCCGGGTAAAACTGGATGACATGGATCACTCGATTCTTTGCAAACTCGCCGGAAAAATGCGAAAATTTCGTATTCGTGTTGTTCCGGGCGACCGTGTGACAATTGAAGTCAGTCCGTATGACATGGAACGAGGACGCATCGTCTTTCGCGAACGTTAAGTCTTGTTGTTTTCTCTTTTTGAAAAACAAAACCAAAATAGTTGAAAACAGTATTTTTATAGTGTTTTTGCGTGGATGATTTGCGCAGTCTTTTTCAGAATATTCTTTATTCTATCAGGATTTTGATTTAAATGATTTGATTATACCACTGCCGGTTGAAATTTCTGGAAAAATTTTCCGAAAAAGCGACAATCACGCTTGACTTCTTGAATTGCCGTATATAAAATACAGTCATTGGATTGATTTGTGTCAATCTGCGTTAAATTTTCGTGAAACGTTTTCGAAAATCATCAAACCATTTTTCCAAACAGGAGAAAAACCATGCAAAACTTCACTTTGTGTCCGAAATGTCAAAATGGGGGGGGGGGGTAGTTTGTGCGGCTTCCCGTATCGTAGAAACCAATGCTGCAGATGGAAATACAGTCGATACGAAATGTACTGCAAACACTGCTCAAAGCTCTTTTGTCCGTTCAAAATTCACTACCCCATCGGGGTTTACTGTCCGAATCGCTTTCACTCTTGTCGAACTTCTGGTTGTCATTGCAATCATTGGGATTTTGATTGCTCTTCTATTGCCAGCGGTTCAGGCCGCCCGCGAAGCCGCTCGAAGAATGCAGTGTTCCAACAATATGAAACAATATTCGTTGGCTCTTCACAATTACCATTCGGCGTCCAATGCGTTTCCCTCCTTTGCGACGACATTCGGGAAAGAGACCGCCTACAGTCCGACCATCTCGCTTTTCCCTTATATCGAGCAATTGGCTCTTTATGAAGAAATTTCTTCCCAAGCCATCTCTCCCGGGTTAAGCTCAACCGCCATGCAAACCCGTATCAGCACGTTATTGTGTCCGTCGGATTCGAGGGCGCAAGAAGCGGGACGCAGTACCTCAAAAACCAATCTCGTCGTCAACATCGGAGACGGTGTGAACGGGAACTCAAGCCGCGGACCGTTTGGTTTTGTTTACAACTCAACCACTCACACGTGGAAAACACTGGCCTCCATAACGGATGGAACGAGTAATACCATTGCCGTCAGTGAATCCGTTTCAGGCTCCGGCACTTCCGACTTGCGAGCCAAAGGCGGAGTTGCGTATATGGAAACCGAGCTGGACGGATCCTCATCAGGTGTCAATCCCGCCAATTGTTTGAATAATGCCATTGATCCTGTGACCAAAAGTATCAAATCCTCCTATTCGGCAAGCGGAGTCTGGCGTTGCGGACGCCATCTTCATTCGACTCCATCTTATATTGCTTTTAACACCATTATTCCTCCGAACGGACCAAGTTGTGCAAGGTCAAACAATGACAGTAACTGGGGGTTTTTTACCGCCCAAAGCAATCACACCGGCGGAGTCAATGCCGGCTTTATGGACGGAAGTGTTCATTTTATCAGCAGCAGTATCGACACAGGAGGGATGCCGTCCAATCTGAATACCAATATCACCGGTAATTTTGGAATCAGTCCTTTAGGCGTATGGGGAGGCTTGGGGACGATTGACGGCGGCGAGAATGTTTCCGTCCCGTGAGGTCTGCTGATTTGTTTTTAACCGTTTTCAGGAGCTGATTATAATGAAAACATTCCATTTGATTTTTTCCGTTGGTGTTTTATTCACGTTTCTTTCCCTCTGCGGTTGCGGCAGACGCTCTGATCTTCCGGAGGATTTTCCCAAAATCTATCCCTGTGAAATCCGTGTGATTCAGGGGGGAAATCCTCTGGAAAAAGCAACGGTGTCTCTCAGTCCGATGGGAGATGCCGGGAAATACGCGGGGAGTTGTTCCGGTACGACCGATGCCGACGGGAAAGCCTTTCTGAGGACTTACGGTCAGGCGGGTGTTCCGGCCGGCCGATATAAAGTATTGATTTCCAAACTTCAGGATGAGGGAGGCAGAGAGGTCGAAGACGCTTTCGGCTCGAAATTGATTAAAGGAGCCAAAGTTTATGCCTATGTGGAAGCCAAGTATTCCAATAAAAACCAGACTCCTTATGAAATGGAAATCAAAGACCAAAAAGAAGTCCATACCTTGCAATGCGATGTCGGTGCGGCCATTCACCAATATCTTCGTGAGGCGGACTGAACCGGCAACGTAGCACCACACGGGCGTTGGATCCCGGTAGGCTCACACTCACTACGTTCGGTTCGCCCTCTGATGGAAAATCTTTCCACCGGAGGCCGAAGGCATACTGCGGTGAAGCGGCACGCTTCCAAGCGACCATCGGGAGCGGGTTCGTGGCTTTCGGAGCGGCAGCTCCATCCGGGATGCAACGCCCGTGCGTTGCCGCTCGCGACGGGCCAGCAAGCACATTCAAATTCGTTTATTTGTCTTTATCGGCGTCCTTGCCTTTTTCGGAAAAAAAATCGGAGATGTACTCCTTTACCGTACTGAAAAACGACTTCCGTTCCGGCATGATGTTTTCATGTTCGATTTCCGCAAGCTTCCGCAGCAGTTCCTCATGTTCCGGTGTGAGTTTTTTCGGTACTTCAATCACTGTTATGACATGCAGGTCGCCCGCCATGTTCCGCCGCGGTATCGGCATCCCTTTCCCGCGAAGCGTGATGACATCGCCGTTTTGCGTGCCGCGGGGAATCTTGAGTTTTTCCTTCCCGTCCAGTGTCGGCACTTCAATGTCCGTACCGAGCGCCGCCTGGGCATAACCGATCGGCACACGGCAAATCAGGTCCTGGCCTTCCCGTTGGAACAATTTGTGCGGTTTGACCGAAATGAAAACATAGCAATCCCCCGAAGGTCCGCCGTCAGGACTCCGTTCTCCTTCGCCCTGAAGCCGCAGCCGTGTTCCTGTGTCGATACCGGCGGGAATTTTGACTTCCCGGGCCGCCATCTGCGAAACAAGACCGCTTCCTCCGCAATCACGGCACGGGTCCGTGATGGTCTGACCGCGTCCCCGGCATTGCGGACAGGTCGTTTGAATGGAAAAGATTCCAGTCGATTGCTGGATTTGTCCGCTTCCGCCGCAATAACGGCACGTTTGCGGTTTGGTTCCTTCCCTGCAACCGCTTCCGTGACAGGTGGGGCACGGTTCGTGACGCCGAAACTTGATTTCTTTGGTGACGCCCCGTGCCGCTTCCACCAAATCAAGAGTCAGATTACACCGGATGTCGGCTCCCTGACGTTGACGCTGTCCTCCTCCGCGGCGTCCTCCGCCGAAGAACGACCCGAAAATGGAGTCGCCGAAAATGTCGCCGAACATAGAGAAAATATCGTTGACATCGTGAAACTGCGTCCCGCCGCCGCTGTTTCCGACTCCGGCATGACCATACCGGTCGTAAGCGGCACGTTTTTCATCGTTGTTGAGGACATCAAAGGCTTCCGCGGCCAACTTGAATTTCTCGACCGCCTCCTCGTCGCCGGGATTACGGTCGGGATGGTATTTCATCGCTTCCCGGCGGTACGCTGTCGCAATCTCTTCTTTCGCCGCCGTGCGGCTCACACCCAACACTTCGTAATAATCAGGTTTCGACATGGTTTCTTATCTTTTATTCTTGCTTCAATCTCCAAACAGGTATCAGATCAATTGACGTGCCAGATCATTGGCATACGCGAACAAAACAATCCGTCTGCCTCGCCATTGGAATCGGTCGATACACAATGGTGTAATGAATAATGCTCAAAACGGATGATTGAATCAATTCCGTTTTCATGGTTGTCTCATTTGAGGATTGTTTGCGTTTGCCATCAAAAACAGCCGAAGTCACGACAGTTCCTTCGGCTGCTTTTCAATGATTCCGGCTGCCGGAAAACAAGATGACACGATCACGTTTCCCGAACCATTTCCGTCTCTTGACCTTTCCCGTATTTCATTTCGACAAACCAGCAAAATCCTTTTTTGCGTTGATTGTTCGCAACCAACAAGTCGATTTCCCGGTGTGCCAAGTCCTGGATGTTCCAACCGTTTGAAGTGAAGGGAATCCGTATTTGCTCCTC
>JAISQK010000262.1 GCA_031274255.1 Planctomycetaceae bacterium
CTTGAGGAGAATCCCGGGAGAGAACCGGAAGGGCGTTTGCTGACGGACGCTTGTTTGAACGAACAAACTTGGGCGGAACAGCGGTTGGGACTTGGCTGTTGGGACGCGGCAGTAGTGAATTCGGCAGATACGGGACGCGGCGGAAAACAGAGCCTCACGGGAACCGTTAGGGGAATTTTCATCAAAACAGAATCAGAGACGGGAGAGGTTATCCGGTATGGAATCCGCAGATAACAAAGAAGTTCATGCCAGAGACATCAGGAACGGTATTCCGGGAAACGATCCGGTTCTCCGCCGATTATGCCGCATGTATCAGGAACTGCTGATGCACGACGGATTTGCGGAGATGCACATCGACATCAAGATACTGAAACGCGGCCAGAAAGAGGTCATCATCCAATCCGGAAAGCAGTATCGTTATGTGGTGGATGTTCCCGGGAAGCTGGTCCATTGGGAATAAACGAGAAACACAAACCCAGGGACGCGAAAGAAGCGGGTCCCGAAAACGAAAGGAGGTTGCCTATGCGTTGATTCTTTCCGTTGCGAATGAGGGTTTCGGACGGTCCGACAGGTGAGATACTTTATTTAAGATTTCCATGGGAGGATGTCCCGTCAAGACAATGTCTGTTTGCCCTGTTTCTTCCGCGACGTGCGGAATGGCAAACCGCGGGAACCGGCCCATGACAAAACCATTCATTTCTTAACAGAAAGAAAAATTGAGGAAAGAATTATGACTAAAACAATGAAAACCTTTAAAACCACTCAAAAATCAGGTTTCACCCTGATTGAGCTTCTGATCGTGATCGGGCTTCTGGCGGCATTGGCGTCGGTGTTACTGCCGGCCCTTATGGGAGACCGCACCGCGGCTCTTACCAACATATGCGATTACAACCAGGCCGGGACCTTGCGTACCCTGCGTCAGTATGAAGCGTTTACCAGCGGAAAACTCCCCAACGGGCTGCATTCCGGGCTTGTCTCTTCCACCGGTACCGACTTCATGGATTTGCCTGCAGCCTTTAAAAAGAACCTTACTGGTTCTGTTGAGGCACTGACAGGCAATGAAGTGGCCGCGTTAAACAGCATCGGGATCACGGAGCTCGCGTACGGATCGGGCGATCCTGATGGACATGAAATTGAAGAGTCGCTTGGATATAAAACACTTGAAGCCGGCGATAATGTCATTATCTGCACGGAAGACTGGGTTGATGATGCCAATAATCCGTATTCGTTCAACGGAAAAGGACTCCATTACCTGCTTGACCATGACAGTTATACCAAAGTCATTCCGGTTTTCATCACACCGACCACCGACTGGACATCTTCCCAGAGCGGCAATTGGGTGAAAGGTTTTAATGTCAGCATGGACATTGCCGGTTCCTGCCCGGTTCCGGATGATGTGGAATTCGCTTACTATGTGGCTTATATCGGAATTCGCGGAGAGGGAACGGCAAGTTATCGAAGTAAAATTGCGACAGCTCTTGATCATAATGGTGTCTCTGCACCTGCTCCCGCTTCTAAAACAGCAGCAACCGAAGCTCTGTTACAAACAGCGATTACCACTGCTGTCAATGGAGCGACAGATTGGGCAGCGGGCACTTGGTCGGATGATGGGGTGATGACGGCAACGTATGATAATGGTACCGTCACCGGAACGGTGACCTATACCACAACACTTGATCCTCCGCAAGCCCATTTGCTTGGCACAAGCTGCCCGGAATGCGGAATCACCAATCCGTAGTCGTCGCAGTTGTCGTCGTTATTGAGCGGGGAAGCGCCGGTTATTTTCCCTTTTCGGAGTTTCCCCAATAAAGCCTCGTGAAGGGCGTTCCGGCGTCCTTCACGAGCAACATGCTGCTGCACCGCACTTCGCAAGCAGTTGGATAATGTTCCCAACGAAAGCATAGAATATAGAAATACCGATGGATACCAGCGTGAACAACGGGAAAAAGATAACAATAGAAGCCGACCGCGAAGCCGGGAGGCAAGTGCGATGCAACGGCACGTTGCCCGCCGGGGCTTCCCGGCCGATGGATACCAGCGAACAACGAGAGCGAGTCATTGAAGCCGAAGGCATATTGCCCGCCGGGGCTTCCCGGCTGCGATGCAGCGGCACGTTGCCGGCATTCACTTTGATTGAACTTTTAATTGTCATTGCGTTACTCGGGATGGTGGCGATGATCGTGATTCCCAACATCACCGGCAAGCGGGCGGACGTCAACGAGCCGATCATTCAATCGGAGCTGGCGGAGATTCAGCGTGCGTTTTTCCGTCTCCAGAGCGATTCCGTTCCGACATCGGACGATTACCAAACCGTCGCGAAATACGGTGTGGCCGTACTGATCAAGGAATACGGCGGGAACATCGGCGCGGAATGGGACAACGACCGGTCGCGGGGCTGGCGCGGTCCGTATTTGTCTTCCGAAGGAGAACGGAACATTGACCCGGCGGGGATCGGTCAACCGACAGGCGGAGTTCCTGTTCCGGTGATTCTGGGACCCGGCGGGGACCATGATTCGAAAAGCGATCCTTATTACCGGATTCTGGCCTCCGATGAGAACAACATCATCTTGCAGCCGGTGCCGCCGGACAGTCTTCGGATTGATCAGTTGTGGCTGGTGTACCCTTATTGGGGCGATGATTCCGCCATGCCGAACAAAATCCCCGGTCCGAGTGAGGAAATCAGAAAATACTACAGAAAACTTCTTGTCGAAGTGGAAGAGGTCGAAGATGCGGAAGAGACTTGAGCCGGTTTTGCGGAGAGCGTCCGAAGGTTGGCCCCGTGGCGGGTCTTTTTCCCGCGGCATGACGCTTATTGAGTTGCTCGTGGTGCTTGGGATTTTAGCGGCGCTGGCGGGGATGACGTTGAGTTTCGTCGGCGAAATGAGCCGCAGCGCCCGTCAGGACCTCACACGAAACCGGCTTGATCAGATCGAATCCGCCATCGTCGGCGACGGGACGCATTCCAGCCGGTTTCTGAACGATATGGGACGTCTGCCGGTGCTGCCGCCGGAACCGCCGACGAGTACGGACGAGAAAAAGGACGATTTGAGCGAACTTTGGGATTTCAGCCTGTTCGATTTGGCGACGAACAATCTTGAGATGAATTATTGCGGTTACGATAACGATATTTACAATGACGATATTAACGCCCCCGCCGGACTCAATCATCAACCCTTTCCTATTACGCTTCACGGCGGCTGGAAGGGGCCGTATCTGAATGTGCGGAACGGGAAATTGTACGACGGTTTCGGCAACGATCTTGAGACGGTTTACACACAGCTTTCCAATGAGACCCTTTCCGACGGCACCAGAGCCGACGACTCCGGCATTGACCCGGATTTGGCATGGATGATCACGGCAAATCCTGACGGAACCATTCTGAGATTCGGCAGTTTGGGGGAAGATCAGCAAAAAGACGGAACCGGTACACCGTCGCCGTCATGGCAGAATCGGGATGACAGGAGAGAGATTCACCGTTCTCAGGTTTTTTCGAAATTGCACGTCAGTATCTTGGTGCGGGATTCCGTCACGAATCCGGCCGTGTGGCTCCCGCCGGGAGACGCTCCCGCCGCGGGTTATGAAAAATATGATCCGGCAGTTTCATACGCCATCGGCAACATCGTGCGGCCTAATGAAACTGTTCCGCCGTCCGGTCATGATCATGATTTGTTCGTTTGTTCCGGTTTGCCGGAGGCGGGGGGATCACTTCCCGCCTCTGCGGAGGGGATCGTATGGAAACGGAATCAGACGGTGATTGATGAGCACGGCGGTCAGTGGCGTTGGCTTCCTTATTCCCGGCAACTGAACCATCTCCGGGTTGCGGTCTTTTCGCCGTATGTGGAACCGGAACACGACGGAAGCGGTCGGAAAACCGCAGCCATCCGAATTTCGACCGCATTTTATCCCGATCCAAATCCATTGGTTCCCAATACATTGGTTTGGGGTTCAGACGTCGAATTTCCCGTTGAAATCGAAGACGGTTCCGCGGGCGGAGTGACGTTTTCCCATCTCACGCCCGGCATTCGGAAAATACTTGCTTACGGTTATCTTGAGAATACGGACGGAACGCATTGCAACGCCTGGCATTCGAATGTTCAGACGATCGAACTGAAGCCGGGGGAAAATTTCAGAACCTTGTATCTGACGGAATCCTTCACCGGCACGGAATAAAATAACACGGAATCAACAGAATCAATCCTTGGAACACGGAGACAGAAAAGCACGGACGGAACCCGGACGGTCATTTTCCGTTCGGAGGTTGGACAGAGAAAGCAAACGAATCATCAATTGTCCTGGAGGGCGGGAAAGGGAACAGATTTAGGACTATGGGACTATTCACCTCAAAAAAACACAGCCGGATTGCCGTTTTTTTACATGACGGGGATCGTTGGTCCGCCTTCGTGTTTGCGTACAGCCGCCGGAACTGGCGGTCGATTGCCCGGACCTCGTATTCGGGAAAGAACCCGCGTCAGATTCCGGGGGAGCTGCTTGATTTCGCCGAAAAAAACGGGGCGTGCCGTGTCCGGGTTGTCCTGCCGCGGAATATTCAGACACTTGATCAAATCGAACTTCCCGTGGATGCCACCGATGAAGAAATCCATACCGCCGTGATGTTTGCCCATTCCTCGGAGACGGATCAGACCTTCGGAACGGTACGGATTGCCTCGTCGCTTGCCGGTTCGTTTCAGATGGGCGGTTCTTCGGAAACCCTTTTGCTTGCGGAATTTGAAACGCCGCTTCTTGAGCAGTATGAAAAAAACTGCCGGTCCGTGCGGATTCAATTTGACGGAGCCGGCGTTTTGGAGCTTGCGTCGCTTGGGACGGTGTGCCGTCAGCATCCGGAATCCCGTTTTCTTTTCTTGCGGCGCGAGACCGGTTTTTACGCGGCCGGGGCGACGGAACAGCTTCCGATGACGGCCGGCGGAATCGGTTTGGGAAGTGTTCCTGAAGAACACGGACGCGAACCGGAACGGTTGCAACGGGCGGCACGGCGTCTGGAAACGCACCGTACCGTGCCGCTTGTCGTCTGGAGCACGCCGTCTCTTGATTCCTCGCGGGAATCGCAAATCCGCGGCATCTGCGGCGAAAATGCGGACGTCCGTTTTGTCGATTTCGCGGACGTGGCGGAGGAGGTGGCCGGGGAAATTGCGGCCGCGGAACATCCCGGCGTTCCGGGAGGGGGCGGAGCCTTTGTCGGACTCGGCGAAACCGGCGCCGTACCTTACCGCGCCGGAACCTGGATGTTTTTTCTCACCATTCTTTTTGCCGGAATGTTCGTCCTGATCACCATGTACAAACAACAGGGGGAGCTGAGAACCATTCACGCCAAAACGAAAGCGTGGGAGGTCTTGCAGGCGGAACGGAAAAAACAGAATGAGAAATTGTCGGGGTTTGATTCGCAGCGGAGCCGATATGAAAAAATCATCGGACTGCTGTCGGAAAAGAGTCCGGTCCCCAAACCTTTGATGACGGTGTTAACGGTACTTGATGAGAACATGCCGCTTTACACACGGCTTGCAAGTATTGAACAAATCTCCGACACGGAGCTGCTCATCACGGGGTACACAATGTATCAGGACGGGTTTCTGGAATTACAACCCGCCCTGAACAAAGAACTGCAGACAATGCAAATGGTTGCCGAGCTGAAAACGCTCGAAAAATTACCGGATTCCCGGGAACAAAGATTCGTATTTAAAATTCATGCGAGGTGAACATGCGGGCATTACGGAGACAAATACGGGCGTGGCGGCAGGATTTCATGTCGGTCTGGGGGCGTCTGAAAACATTTCATCGAACGGCACTCGGGATTTTGATCGCCATCGGCATTGCCTACGCCGGCGTCCGATATTGCGTTGACCCGCTTCTGGCGCAAATTGCCGAAGCGAAAGAAAAATTGGAAGAAAGCGAACCGCCGGACCCTGTGCCGTCCGTTGAAACCGATGAGGAAGTCCAGAAAGCCCTTGCCAAAATGGAGGGACACGAAGCCGCAATGAATGCCAAAAAAACGGAAATGGAACAAATCGCCGGAACACGTCCGAAGATCACTCCGTTGAACAAAGACATGGTTCTTTCGGAATTTACCGCAATGTTTTCAAAAAACAAACTTCTGCTTCTGCAAGGCGGTCCGGTCCCGGCGGCCGGCACGGAAGTTAATCCGCCGAAGCCGGTGTCTGCAAGCAGCGCAAACCGGAGCGGCACTCCGGCCAAAAAACCAGCGGTGCCGTCAAAAACAACAGCACCGCCCAAAGCGGCGGCACCATCAAAAGCGGCGGCGGCAAAAACGGCGTCCAAAAATCCACCGGAAGTTTCGACGCCGAAAGAGGAGGAACCGCCGCTGAAATCGGAGAAATACGAGTATCACCTTGAGGGGGAGTTCGAGAATCTCTTCGGGTTTTTGAAACAGTCCGAATCCTTTGAATATCCGGCACGAATCAGCGGAATTTACCTCGGAACAGATGCCGCCGAGGAGAAACAAACCGGAACAGGTCCTTCCTCCAAGTCGGTTCTTCCTTCCAGACCGGCGTCGGAAAAAACGAATCACAAACTGCAACTCCAATTTCATCTGACATTATATTTCCATGAATAATCCGGACACGGTGGACCTTTCAAGAACCGTTGCAACACGCGAGGCATTGCAGGCGGTGCCGCCTCAACTTGCGCGGCGGCTCGGGGTGCTGCCTGTCATGATTGCCGACGGGCAGTTGTATATTGTCATGGCGGATGAGTCGGATGACAGTGCCTTGTCGCAATTCGAGGCCCAAATGACGATGCCGGTTGTTGTCCTGCACGCCAGGGCGCCGGAGGCGGTCGCTTCGGTCATCCGGAGGTATTACCCGGAACAATCCGGCGGATACGACGGGACCTCGCTTGGATTACTCGGGGAAATTGTGCGGCGGGCCATGTTGTACCGTTGCAGCGACATCCATTTTGATGCGGAAAGCAAAACGGGACTCATCCGCCTGCGGATTGACGGTCTTTTGCGGACGGACCGCGTCTTGCCCCACGAAACATTAAACGAGCTGATTTCCGCCGTCAAGGTTTCCTCCGGTCTCGACATGGCGGAACGGCGGGTGCCGCAGGACGGACAGTTGACCATGCTCATTGCCGGTGAAGAAATTTCCATGCGGGTCGCCACCATCCCGACGTTGCACGGTGAGAAACTGACGCTCCGGATTCTGGCAACGGAAAGCATCGCGGCGGAACTTGCGGATTTGAACATGCTCGGCATGAGCGGAGCGCATCACCGATTGCTGCTTGAGGCACTGGGCAATTCGCACGGCGTCATCCTGCTTTCCGGACCGACCGGAAGCGGAAAAACAACGACATTGTATGCGTCGCTCCGGCATTTGAAAGAGCCGGGGACGCTGCACATTCTGAGCATTGAAGACCCCGTCGAAATCCCCCTGGACGGGATCAATCAAATACGGATTGACAGTGACCGCGTCAGTTTCAACCGTGCGCTGCGAAGTACGTTACGGCATGACCCCGACGTGATCATGATCGGGGAAATCCGTGATGCGGAAACGGCGGATATTGCCATCAAAAGCGCGTTGACCGGGCATCTTGTTCTTTCGACATTGCATGCCAATGATTCGGTGGGAGTCATCACCCGGCTACTCAATCTCGGTGTCTCCGTGGATCTTGTCAATTCGGCACTGCGGCTCGTCATCGCACAACGGTTAGTGAGATGTCCCTGTCCGCATTGTATGACATGGACACCGGCCACGGAGGCGGATTGCGAGTTTTTCGGCTGGGGAGCTGACGACCGGAAAATCATGCTGCCCCGTGCGGCAGGCTGTCAGCTCTGTCATGACACGGGATATGCCGGGCGGCTCGGACTTTATGAAATGATACCGGTTGACCGCACCATCCGCGATATGATCCGTAGCGGAGAAAGTGAGGATCATATCTCCCATTATCTTTTCAAGGAATGTCAAATCGTAACACTGCGTGCCGACGGTGCGGAAAAAGTCCTGAAGGGACTGACCACCATTGACGAAGTCCAGCGGGTTACCTGTTTATTACGGTCCGCATAAAATTTAGAGAGTGCTGAGACAAAGAGAGATGAGATGATGTACCGGATACAGCAAATATAGTATGAAAAGAGAATCATTGCCTCCGGCGGGCAGCGGTAGGCCGCTGCACCCCAGACGGGACTGCCGTCCCGAGAGCCAAACCCGTTCGCGTTGCTCACTGGAATCTGCGAGCGGAACAACGCATCCACTGGAAGCCGAATGGAACGCAGTGACCATGAGGCAAGTGCCCGCCGGGGCTTCCCGGCCGTTGCTCGCTGGAATCCGCGAGCGGAACAACGCATCCACTGGAAGCCGAATGGAACGCAGTGACCATGAGGCAAGTGCCCGCCGGGGCTTCCCGGTCGTTACTCGCTGGAATCCGCGAGCGGAACAACGCATCCACTGGAAGCCGAATGGAACGCAGTGACCATGAGGCAAGTGCCCGCCGGGGCTTCCCGGCCGTTGCTCGCTGGAATCTGCGAGCGGAACAACGCATCCACTGGAAGCCGAATGGAACGCAGTGACCATGAGGCAAGTGCCCGCCGGGGCTTCCCGGCCGTTACTCGCTGGAATCCGCGAGCGGAACAACGTTTTCATTAAAAGCCGAAGACATATCGGAAGACAACGCATGTCTCTATTTGAGTCACCACTCTCTTTTTTTTATCCTCATTATGGCAAACTTTCAATATAAAATCCAAAAAAACGGTTCGGTAAAAACCGGAATGATCCAGGCGGATTCCTTGCAGAACGCATCGCAGGAACTTCGGAAAGGCGGCGAAATGATATTGTTCCTGCGGGTGGACTCCGCGCAAAAACACCGGCCGATGACACGGCCGCGTGTCACGGAGGATCACGGACGTTTCGGGAGCATGGCGGAACGGATTTTTGTTTTCAGCAGTCAGATTGAGCTTTGTCTGAGACAATTGGCGTCACTTCTTACGGCAGGTGTCCCGATTATGACCGCTCTACAGGCGGTGGGGGAACAGGCACCGCCGATACTCGGAAAAATCTATTTGCGGATTGCCGAAAAAGTCCGGCTTGGTTATTCGATGAAACGGTCATTGGAAGAGGATGCCGCCTGTTTCGGAAAAGTCACAATCGGTCTGATTGGCGTCGGGGAGGCCAACGGGACACTGGACGAGATGTTTCGTTACTCCGCCGACTTAATGGAACGTGCACGGCGGGTACGCAGCCAAATCGTCCAGGCGTTCACATATCCGGCGATTGTCATGGTTGTGGCAATGGGCGTCGGTTATTTTTTAGTCGCCCATGTGTTGCCGAAAATCATGGATTTCGTCACGAGACAGTCAAAAAATATCGAGATGCCCTTGCCGACACGGATGTTGATTCGTGCCAATGATTTTCTCTGGACCTACGGTCTTTACCTCATGATCCTGCCGTTTTTTCTCACGGCGGCCTATTTTTTCGCACGCCGCAATCCTGTGGTTTGCGAACGGATCGACCGGTTCTGGCTTTATGTTCCGATACTCGGGAAAGCGTTTCGTGAACATGCCAACACAATGTGGTGCCGGACTCTGGGTGCGTTAATCAAAAGCGGTGTTGATGTTTTGATCGCCCTTGATCTGGTCGAAGAAGTGCTGAAAAATCAACATTTTACGAAACAAATCCGGAAAGTTCGTGAAATCATCAAACAAGGCGGCTCACTCAGTAAAGGAATCAGCAGCACGACGCTTGCCGGACTTTGCCCGATGTGTTTGTCGATGATTTCCGTGAGTGAACGCAGCGGCAGTCTTGATACGGCACTGTTACATGTCGCGGATTACAGTGAGGAACAATTGACACGCCGCGTCGCCATGATCGGAAAATTTATCGAACCTGCGATTTTTGTCATTATTGGCGGTGTGGTCGGTTTTATTTATTTTGCCTTCTTTCTTGCGATGCTTGCGGCCACTCACAGTGCGGTATAACATCCCTTTATGAATTTTGTGCAACCCATTGAATTCCTTGGAGGTCAAAAGGATATGTTTTGTGTCAAAACATCGGAAAAACATTCATGCCTTCCTGACGAATTTGACGATTGTATCAGTAGTGACATAAAGTACAGTGAGTAAAACAAAACTGTACTTTTCTCAAAGAGGGGTGGGCCCTGCATCAAATGAACCATGTTTTCGCGTGATCGGCTGATCTCACAGCTCCCTCCTGTTTTCAGGTGACTTGTATCAAAAACCTTTCGGTTTATTCTTGTTTCATGTCGCCGGCGGTTGTTGTGATTGGCCAAACGCAAAAGGAGTAACGTATGCGTCCAATGACAGTAACTGTTTTGTTTTTTATTTCATTTTTTGCTGCCGCTCCGCCGTCTGCCCGGACCGCCGAGGTGAGACAACATCAAAACCCGTCCGAAGTACGGCGGCAGGAACAATCTCCGTTCCAATCCTTACCGCAATATCAGGAGGCCGCACGGCAGATCTCAACCGTTCCGGCATCCGTATCCGTGCCGAACCGTCCTGATTCTTCGCGGGGACCGGCGGATTATTATCCGGCACCGCAAAATCCGATGGTTACCGGCACGGTGAACTTTTCACAGCCGGATGTCAACGGGCAATCCATCATAAGATTTCCCTATAATCCGGAACTTGACCGTCCTGTTGAGACAAGGCGGCCGACCGAAAACACTGTTTTACAGGAACGGGCAGGTTTCCCGGCTGACCCGAATGCCGCTTCCGCCATGGATACGAATGGAAATCCGATGATTGCAGGTGACCCGTTTCAGTATCAGCTTCCTGAAGGAAACGTCGGTTTTATTCCGGCAAACATCACCTCTTTACCGCAGGGGATTCAAGTGATCGGTATTCTGATTTTAAAAAACGGGAAATCCATTGCAGCAATCCGGTTTCCGAAAATGACAAATCAGCGTGAGGGAGATGTGTATTATGTTTCGGAGGGAGACGACATCGAAATTCCGTTCACAAAAATGAATGCACAAATCCGCCGTCCGGGCGTGACCGGTGCAACGGAGGTACCGGAAATCATTTTCCTTAAAGTTCAAAAAATTACCGCCCAGCATGTTGAAGTCAGTTCACAAAGCAATCTTGCGGACAGGCATATTTTAAGGTAACCGGAAAGAAAAATCAAAACTATCGAAAGATCACGCCATGAAATACATATCGGCCATCATTTCAGGAATCCTTTTTCATCTGGCCGGAAATGCCGGAGTGACGGCACAAAATATGCCGTTCCCTGTTCCGCCTGCACCGCAAAGGATCACGCAACCACCGGTTCTGCAATCAGACCGGCAGACACCGGCATTCACGCCTTCTTATACCGTTCCCGGTACGTCAAATCCCGCGGAGATCCTCCGCAACGGAATGGAACGGGACTCTCAAAATCTGCTGCCGCCGAATCCGCAACAGATTCAGAGCGAGCCTCGCCGGACGGTTGAATCACCGGTCATTGAAAAACCGCAGCGGAACGCCGTATCGGTACATAACTCAAGCCTGCCTGAAGCGGAGATCGGTGTCATTAATATCAAAGAGATGACGCTGCTTGAATTGGCCCGGCTGTTTGGTCAATGTGTATGCTGGAAAATCATTGTAAGCCGTGAGGCGGGTGTGATTCCGATCAATACGTACTTTGAAGAGATCAGCGGAGAGGATACGATCCGGGCCGTTTGTCAGGCCAACAATCTTTGGTATCGTAAAGACCAGACCAATGGTATTATCAGTATCATGACGGTCGAAGAATACCGTAGGGGATTGTTATCCCATTCACAGGATACGGTTAAGGTTGTCACGCTTTTATACCCTGACGCCCGTGCGGTGGGAGATGCCGTTCAACGTCTTTTCAAGAACCGTGTTGTCTGGACGCCACCGGATGAATACCTCAATGATCCGATAGAGGATGTGGAACGTGCTCTCGAACGGATGGACAGCATGACGGATCGTGTGCAGACAATACAAATGAGTCAGTATGGATCGGGAAATCGTTCTTACAGCAGCAGTTCCGGCCGCAGCCGGTCCGGTACCTCTTCCTCGCGATACGGCAACCGCAGCCGTCAACAGCAACAGCTTGATCCGTTGGCGGATAACAGAATCGTGGAGGACATTGAGCAAACCGTCGCTCCGGAGGCTTTGGTGGCCCAATTGTCAGGTGCGGCTCCGGCTCCTTCGGAAAATCAGCTTGGTGAACCGGGGATCATTTATGTTTCGGCGTTCCGCGGAAGCAATGATCTGATGCTTCGGTCGTCCGATCCGGAGGCGATTGAAGAAGTTTTGAAAGTCATCGGACAACTTGACAAACCCAAGCCTCAGGTTCTGCTTGAAGTCAAAGTGCTTGATATCCGGCTTAACGAAGAGGAATCCTACGGACTTGACTGGCTCTTTAAATCCGGTGACGCATCCGGCGGCCGTTCGACAGGTATTGCACCGGATGGTTACGGGACCGGTTTCGGGGACATATTGAAGCCGGACGCAACATTGAAACCTCTGGGGAACGGTCTGGACCCCAAAGCGATGATATTGCAGATTGTTTCTAATGATGTGGGGGCGAGAATCCAGGCGATGCAGGACAGCGGGCGTGTTGTGAGTCTGGCGACACCCAACCTCTGTGTTGCCGACGGCGAAGCCTCACGAATCTTTGTTGGCAGGGAGACAACCGTATTAACGTCGGTTTCCGTCAATACCAATACCTATACAGGAACGGCAACGACGACAGAAACCGTTTACAGTCCCGAAACCGAGCGGATGAATGTCGGAACGACTTTGCTGATCACACCGCGGATCCATGCCGACCGGACGACCACAATACGAATCGTACAGGAAGACTCGAAAGTGGGGGATGTTCAACATATTAATTTCGGTGTCACTCATTCTTTCGAATCCACAGATATTGAAACCAGAACTGTTGCAACAACGGTTGTGGCATCTGACGGACAAATCAGTGCCATCGGCGGGCTGATTCGTGAGGAGGCGGAAGACCGGGACGTCGGGGTGCCGGGATTAATGAAAATTCCGTATGTCGGAACGGTTTTTAAGACCTCCTTTAAAAAGCGTGAACGGCATGAACTTCTGGTTTTGATCCGTCCGTTTATCCTTCTTGCGCCGGGCGAGGCCGGTGCCGTGTCGGATGATATGCTCAAACGGTTAAGCGAACACCCCAGTGCCGGCGGAACCATCCCGCCGCTACGGATTGGTGAAGGAAGTTTTACCATAGTGAATGAAAGAATCTATGATATTCCCAAAGACGCTTTTAACGCAATCAAATGCCAGGCAGTGCCCTGGTCCACGGAGGAAGAATAACCGCCATGAAAAAGCTGTTTATCATAATATTACTGATCGGGTGCTGCGGTGTCGGCTCAGGCTGTCAAACGACCCTTTTCAGAAAAAAACATGAGCCGCCGGTTAAAGTCAAAACCGATACTCCGATGGGACTGTTGGAACATGCCGGATTACTTCAGAAAATGGGGGATTATCTTCCCGCCGTGGCAAAATACCGCGAAGTGATGGTATGCAGCCAGGATCCGCTTGAGATTGATCTGGCAAAAATCGGAGCGGCGGAATGTTTGCTCAAAGAGAAAAAATATCCGGCGGCTCTCGTGGCACTTGAACCGCTTCCGCTTGACATCTCGACGGAAACAGATACCAAAAAACTGGTTCTTGCCGGCGAGATTCTATTACGGCAGCGTCGTTATGCGGAGGCGAAAGCCTACCTGGAAATTGCGATGAATTCGCTTGACCTGGAGACGTTACTTAACCGGTCAAAGTCGGAGGAAATGCCCGGTCTGGAAAACTGGATTCCGGCTGCTGCGGCAAATCTCGGATGTGCTTATTTGAAAAACGATGAACCGGAACATGCCCTGGTCATGTATCAGTTTGCCGCTCATTTGTATCGTGCCAGAGGAGACCGCATTCAATCGCAAAAATCGCAGCGAATCCATGATGACCTTGCGATGGTGATACAGCAATACGCTCCTTACAAGCCTGTTCCTGTTGTCAAGGAAATCCACGCCGGGAGAATGTGATCACTCATGAATAATACGGTCCGTGAACTGTTATTTCAGTTAATTGATGCAAACGGCTCCGATTTGCATCTGGCGGCCAATAATCCGCCAATGATCAGAATACACGGAAATCTTGTTCCGATGAAGGATCAGCCGGTATTGACGGATACGGATACGCTTTCCTATATTTCCCAGTTACTCAGAGAGCCGGCATTGCAGGAGTTGCAAAAGATAGGCGAACTTGATGCCGCAATTGAGCTGGAAGGCGGGCATCGGTTACGTATCAACGCCTATCGTCAACAGGGAACGTATGCTGCGGCTCTCCGGTTGTTGCCCAACCGTTTTTTTGAGTTGCATGAATTGGGATTGCCGATGAATGTTCTCCGCCATATCTGTCAGTTGCACGCCGGACTGGTGCTTGTGACAGGAGCGACCAACAGCGGAAAATCAACAACCATTGCCAGTATTGTCAATCAGATCAATCAGAATCGCAACTGTCATATACATACCATTGAAGATCCGGTTGAATACCGGCATCACAGCCGAAGGGCATTTGTTACGCAACGGGAAGTCGGTCACGATACAGTCTCGTTTGCAGAGGCTCTTCGGCGTTCCATGCGGGAAGACCCTGATGTGATTGTCGTCGGCGAAATGCGGGATTTGGAAACGATGTCCGCGGCACTGACACTTGCGGAAACCGGGCATCTGACGTTTGCAACATTACACACATCAACCGCAATCCAGACGATTTCCCGTGTGGTGAGTGCATTTCCCGCCGCTCAACAGGCTCAGGTGCGCATTCAACTTGCATCAACACTGCAATATGTGATTTGTCAAAAACTTGTTCCGTGGGATAACAATGAGGGACGGTCTCTGGTCGCGGAAATCCTTGTTGTTAATTCCGCGATCCGTGTCATGATCCGTGATGAAAAATCGCATCAAATGAACAACGTCATGCAAACAAATTACGAATCCGGCATGCGGACACTCGAACAATCCATGGAAGAAATTGTCATGACCGGAAAAATCTCTCAAAAAACAGCGGTTCTGTATATGGAGTAAAACGAGAGTCCATATCACTTGGTTACGGTTGAAAATAGGAGAGTGTTGACTTATCTATAAACATATACGAGACATTTGTTATCTCTCTTTAGATAAACATTCTCCCTTCAATAACGGACACGTTCGGGGATTTCTTTTTGTTCAAACACTTCTTTTCCATGCGGCGGATTGTCGAAATCTCCTGGATAGCGCAGTTGGTCGGAATAAAAATTCGTGTAACCGTAATTATGCTTAAACCGGTTGTAATATTCCTCAAGAACAGGGAAAAGAGCCAGACGAGGATCCTGTTCTGTTGAAAGCGAAGCGGAAGTTTGATCCGTAATGGGGTCAGTAACAGGTTTAGCCATGGGGCTGGAGGAAAGGTTGCTTTTTTTAATTGTGAATTCGATGGTATTGGATTGAAAAGGAGGCTCCCATTGAAATCCTTTTAAAAACGTGGTGCGGTAACAAGTCAATTTGTATGTTCCGGGAAGTGACAAATCAAAATACTGACTGAGCATCAATTCATCAGGAAATGTTGATATTTCCTGTTTCGGTTGTATATGAGTCCCTTGGGTACGGTTTAGTATCAGTTTCAGACCTTCATCACCTTCTTCTATTTCTTCCGGAAAAACTTCCTTACCGCGAAGAGTTTTAGGCACATCCTGATTTTTCTCATTCTTCAGACTCCAGTGATAAACACAAGGTTTAACGACACCACAGTAAACTCTGACGGCGTCAGAATCAGAGTCATTCCGCAGGAAAAACCGGATATAAACCGGTTCGCCGGGTTCATACTCCTTTTTATTGGAACGTATGATGTACCTCAGTTTGGAATAATCACCAAGAGGACTGTACAAATCTTTATAATTGTCTTTTTTCAGATCACTTTTTTCCTGAGTTGCCGGAGGAGTCTCTGACTCATATTCTTGCGAATAACAGACTACACAAAAGAAGACAGTTACCGTAACCAAACATAAAAAAAGCAATTTCTTCATCATTTTTTCTCAGTAATTTGTGGTTTCCTGGAAACATTTGGTTCCAATGGTGGAAAGATGAATTCCCCGGAATTTTGGAGAATATCCAGTGTTATCGGTTGTTCTGAAATTTCAAACGTCAATGTGTTCGATTGAAGCGGTTGATCATAAATAAATTCATTACAAAAGGCTTTGCGGTAAAACGTCACCTTGTAAAATCCCGGTTTACTTATATCGAAGTAAGCGTTGAGCGGAATAGGTTTCAATTCAGTAAGCATCCTTTCCTGTTTGGGTTCGACAACAAACAAACCTTTCGATACTCTGTCTTTCTTCGGATCATAAATCCCAATGTATGCCTGAAAAGTCTTCCAATTTTCACGGAGGAAGATCGGCCAATCGGAATGGTTATTCCACCATTCTATACAATTCTTTCCGTATTCCGTTAATGCAACATCTTTTCTTTCTGCATCTGTGACCTGAACATTGTCGGCGGAAAATAAATTCGTTGGCGAATCACTGCTGATATACACATGAGAATCGGAATCATTGAAAACAAAACATCCAATTAAAACAGGCTCACCCAACCAATATTTCCGCTCCCTATTCATGCGGATAGTGTATTTCAACCTAGAAAAATCACCACCGGGACGTATCTCTCTGAGGGGAGCTCTAAAAGATGGCTCAGATTTTTCGTCATTGTTTTTTATTTTATTTTCCTCCGCAAAAACAAAAATGGAAATTGTCATGAGAAAAATACAAATCAGAAATTTTCCTGCTCTTAACATGTCATACCTCCTCAGTTTGTAAGTTTGCCGCATTCCCACTCCACACAGGTAAAACATTTGTAGAAGAAGGAGCTGATTGGTAATTATAACATAAACAAGTGATCAATTCCCAAGAACCATTACTCGGCTTTTCCTACTTTCTTTCCAATATCAGTAGTTTGTAATTTTCTCAATTAGTATTTCCTGTCGCAAGTTCTTTTCTGTAAAATGGTTGTATTCTCACACTCAACCTTTTTTCAGGAGTAAGAACGATGCGTCCGACAAGGAACAATTATCGACAATCGACAGAAACAGTCAAGAGTAACTTTGCTCTTTGCGTTCAAAAACTTTTTACCGCCGAACGGCACGGCTATAAAATCACCAATACCCTCATCATCAAAATCCTCACCGCCGCCCTCTGCTGTTGCGAATCGATCTTCGCCGCTTGTCGATCCCTTGCCGACTGCCCGACAGATAAAACCGTCGCCGACAACCTCATCAAACTCCTGCCGTCCTATCAAAAACTCCAAC
>JAISQK010000270.1 GCA_031274255.1 Planctomycetaceae bacterium
AGAATCTTTTCCTGAAGCAGTGAAAATCAACCATGAACTCTTTTTTCGAAACAACTTTGGTACGTCTGGTCAGTCTTCCCAAATGATGGCGGGTATTGCTGTTGTCGTGTTCCACGGCAATGGTGTGCGCTTTGCCGATGACATGCCGCAGAACTTTAGTAAAGGCCTCCCAATTGTCGGTATAAAAAGTGCAGTTTGTCAGGTGTTTGAGCTTGTCGTAGAGTCGTCGGAAGGTTGCAGTATCACGACCGCCAAGCACCCGGGCCACAGTTCTCCGTGTGCGACGGTCAACGGCTTTGATGACCCAAAGTTTGTTTTTTTTGAGCCGACAAAATGCCGCATTTCATCAAATTCCATCTGTGTGATCTCCCCGGACACTTCCGGTTCCGGCAGGCTTTCTCCGAACGACCGAACCCAGCGATAGACAAGGGTATGATTGATTCCGAGGATTCGTCCCATCATTCGATAAGAGCCTTTTGCCATTGCGTAAAACAAAATGCAGAGCGACTTCTTTGCGGCAACCTTTTCGTTGGTACGCTCGTCACCTTCCCGATAATTACACCCGCAGTCTTTGCACCGATACCGCTGTTTTCCTGCGACCACGCCATTTTTGACCGTTCGTTCCGAGCCGCATTTCTTACATAAGGACATTATATTCCTACTCCTTGTTCTTCTGAAAGAATCATTATAACATGTATCTATATAAAAGTCAACACTCTGAAAATCTCATTTGGTTACACAAAGGTACTCTTTCGTATTCCGTTAAAATATTTGTCCTTTGCATATTTGAAAAGGTTCAAAAAGGATTATAATAGCAATAATGTCATAAGAATCACTTGATATAGTTTTAGTGCGGTAATCATTTTCGGAAGGATTCCGAAGGAGAACACGAATGAAAAAAAAGGGCGTTTCCGTGAAAAAATCACGTCCGGCTTTTCAGGGAAAGAAAAAGTCCCTCCGAAGCAGCACAGGAAGCAAAAAAAAGACATTTCGTCCGCGGCCAAAGTCTGCCGCAGCGTCCTCCACGGGGACACGAACTCCCAAACGTGCCGGACGGTATCAGCTTTTCACGGCTCACGCACCGTCGCATACTGCGGAACAATCGGATTCTCCGGCGCGGGATGAAGGAATCCGTCTTCAGAAAGTTCTTGCGGCGTCGGGGTTTGGGAGCCGCCGGGACTGTGAGGAATTGATTGTGACCGGACGGGTGGAGGTGGATCGGAAAACCGTCACGGAATTAGGAGTCAAAGTCTTTCCGCATGAACAGGAAATCCGTGTCGACGGGGAATCGCTCCGCAAGGTCAAGCCGTATTATTTCGCGGTTTACAAGCCGAAAGGTTACGTCTGTTCGCACTATGACCCTGCGGGACGTTCCCGGGCGGTGGATTTGGTGCCGGAAAAGTTCGGCAGAGTCTTTCCGATCGGGCGGCTCGACCTTTCCAGTGAAGGGCTGCTCCTCATCACCAATGACGGTGCCCTTGCCGAGCGTCTGACGCATCCGAAATATGAGGTCGCAAAGAAGTATTATGTTCATGTGGCCGGTCAGGTCGGTCCCGACATTGTGCATCAGCTCAGAAAAGGGGTCTATCTCGCGGAAGGACTGGCACGGGCCGCGAATGTCAAAATCAAAGGGACGCATAAAAACAGCTCCATTCTGGAGATGGAACTCAAGGAAGGAAAGAACCGTGAAATCCGCCGTCTTTTGGCGCGGCTGAATCATAAAGTCCTTTCCTTGCAGCGGGTTGCCGTCGGACCGGTCAAGCTGGGAAAGATGCTCCCCGGTGAATACCGTCCGTTGAGTTTCACGGAAGTTGACGCTTTGTACAAAACCTCGGAACACCGCCGATGAACACACCGGAATCCTCCTCTCCTGCCTCGACATCAGACCGGGCGTTTGCGGTTTTGCGAAAACTCCCCTGGTGGGTGAGTTTTTGCGTCATTCTGCTTTTGTGTGCGTTTTTTCATAATCTCCTCTTCCGCGGGGAGCGGACGGCCTTTCGGGACGGTGCGTTTTTTTATCCGCCGTTGTTCGAGTACATCCAGACCCGGTGGAAACAGGGACATCCGCCGCTCTGGAATCCTTACGAGAATCTCGGTCAGCCGCTTTTGGCGAACCCTGTCTGTTCCGTGTTTTATCCGGGCAAGCTGATCTACGCACTGCCGTTTTCCGCCGCAGAGGCGTACACGCTTTATCTCATGGGACATTTTCTTCTCGCATCGTTTACGGCCTACAAGCTCGCGCGGCATTTCGGCTGTTCGGTTTACGCTTCCGGTCTGTCCGCCATTGCGTATGTGTTCGGCGGAAGTGTCCTCTTCCAATACAGTAATGTTGTGTTCCTTGTCGGGGCGGCGTGGCTCCCGGAAGCGATCCGGCATGGAGACCGTCTTCTGACGGCACGGACGAAGTTTCCCGCGGTGTGTCTCGGTGCGGTGCTTGCGATGATGGTGCTGGGAGGAGACCCGCAAAGTGCCTATCACTCGCTGATTCTGATCGGACTCCTCGGATTTTGCTACCGGTGCGAGGAAAAAAATCAGACCATGCCGCGTCATCCGATCATGGAGGAATGGACCTCTTCACGGCCTTCAGGTGTTTTTTTCAGCCGTCGGCCTGTTCTTTTGACGGGAGCGGTTCTCCTCGGCATGTGTCTTGCAGCGGTCCAGTGGATGCCGTCTCTCGATTACGGACTTCAGGGGGACCGGACGCTCGAAGACAAACCGGTTTCCCTTTGGAATGTTCCCGCGGCCGTCCGAAGAATGCAAACATCCCCGGAGACATCGTGGCGGGATGTGCGTGACGGTCTGCTCGCCAATAATCACGGGGAACTCGGAATCGCGGGCACTCGCTACAACTACAGCGTGTCGCCGTGGCGGCTGACGGAATGGGTGTGGCCGAACGCCAGCGGACGAATGTTTCCGCTCAACACACGCTGGACGGTCGTGACGCCGATGGACTTGCAAATTTGGACTCCGTCGCTCTACATGGGGGTGATTCCGTTTTTACTGGCGTTGATCGGTCTGCGGTTCAGGAAGCATGAAGCGGTCACCCATTGGCTTTCCTGGGGAATGCTCGTCTTTACTTTGGGGGCTTTCGGGATATACGGTCTCGGCTGGATGGTCAATCATGTTGCGGTCATTCTGGGATACTCTCCCGCAAAATTCGGAATCGGGAACGCGTTCGGCGGTGTTTACTGGCTGATGAACCTCCTTTTGCCCGGTTACGACCTGTTCCGCTACCCTGCCAAACTGATGACCGCCGCGTCGCTTTGTCTCGCAATCCTCGCAGGAAGAACGTATGACCGGTGTTTCGGTCTGTATTCCGTCTCCACCGCGGTGTACTGCACCGACTTCGTGCTCAAACAACGGAAATACCGCCGCCGTTTCCTTTTTTGTTCGCAGATGCTGTTGATTGTCAGTCTGGTGCTGATCCCCTTTGTACTGATTCCGAAAATCTGGCTGAAGCTGTATCAGCATTTGCCGGAAGACCCTCATTTCGGACAGTTTCAGATTGACCGTGCCATCAGTGAAGCCACATTTTCGCTGCTTCACGTGATCAACATCCTTCTGGTGCTGATCGTCGCACTGCGTCTCTACGTGAGAAGCAAGGGAGCCAATGTCGAGCGTTCCGGAGTTCTTCCGCCGCTCGCGGAACAGCAGAGGATTCACAACCGCTACTTCGGACGTCTGGGATGTTTCGTCCTGATTCTCGTCAGTCTTGATCTTCTTTTCTCCAACCACTGGATGATTGCTTCGGCGCCGGAGAACTGTTTTGAAGGACAGCCCTCTTCCTACGGCATCGTCAAACCGCAGACGGATTCCTCCTTGCCGCACTCTCCGGTTCGTCTCTGGCGTGCGCCGGTCACGTCTTACGGCGAGCCGCCGTGGTTTCCCGCGATGTTCATCACCCCTTCGCACGACCGGTTGGCGGAAACGGTCCGCTGGCAGCGTGCCGCGTTTTTTCCGAAATATCCGCTGCCGTATGAGATCGGCGTCGTGGACACCCGCGGCACACTGATGTATGCGGACAGTTACGCGGTTTCCCAGATGATCCGCAATGCGTGGAGTTTCCCTGACAACATCCGCGACAAACACAACATTACATTTCCTGACATCATGAAATGTCTCGGTATTTCCTGGATTGTGATTCCGGACAGTGACCCGCTGCAGGAACAGGAGGAATCCGAAGAAGCCGAAACGGTCATCGCTTTCACCGGTCCGCGGATGCAGACGCCGCAAAATACACGGATTTGCAAGGTTGCCGCCGAGGATTCTCCGGCTTACATCACCTATCATCCGGAGTTGACCGATCCGGTTGTGTTTGAATCACGAAAGACGTATTTTGCCCGGACATTCAGAATTTTCGCCAAAGTCGCGGAAGGAAAAACCGTCATTGAATGGGACGGAAAACGTCTCGGCGGCATGCCGCTGGAATTTTCCCGCGCCTTCATGGCATGTGTGAGTACCGATTCCGCGTCACGGACAAGGGGAAAAAACGCGGAAAAAGAAAAATCCGCCGACCGTGATGTTGAAGCGTGTGAACTGGTGCGTTACGAACCGGAAAATGTTGTCCTTCGGGCGGTTCTTACCGCCCCGGGATTTCTCGTTCTCGCCGACCAGTACGACACGCACTGGAAGGCGACGGTCCGGGCGGTCAGTGGGAACGGTGAGGAAAAGCCGTCACAGGAGATTCCGATTTTCCGCGTCAACCGTGTCATGCGCGGGGTCCCGCTGCCGAAAGGTCATTGGGAGGTTTCCTTTTACTACGACCCGTTGCCGTTCCGTGCCGGGACACTTCTCAGCATGATCGGCTGGCTGTTTCTGGGTTTCTATTTTGTGAGTGTTTTCCTGAAACGCAAGGCAGCGGCGTGAGGACACTGTATCCCTGCCGCCGAATTTAAAGGCGTTTTTTTCGACACTTCAGATAAATGCCCGTAAAAATGAACAACAGACCCAAAGCCACACACGCTATTCTAAAATACGTACCGGAACTCTTTTGCACACCGATTTTCTCAATAAATTGACTTATACTGAAGTCGGACAAAATTGCCGCCCCGGGGGCAATATGTTCAACATTGTATTCTCTGATCTCTCTGATTTTTTGAACGCCATGATAATCTTGGCGGAGACAGTAATTCACTTTTTTCAAGAGAGGAATCCCCTCCTTATCGCCCTAACGTTTATACACAAGTTTATTGGCATGCCAACCCTCGAACATATTGTGGAATCGAATCCATCCATCATGTAAGATAATTACGCCGGGAGGTCTTTGCGATGAATATCCTTTCCATCCTCCCATGCGAGCTATTAGCCATGTTGCCCA
>JAISQK010000368.1 GCA_031274255.1 Planctomycetaceae bacterium
CTTGTTTCCAACTCAATGTCGGTGCGGTCGAGAACCTGATTTTTCACAAGTTCAATCAGGCGGAGAATGTCACTGCTGGTACACTCCGGTTCGGCGACGATGAAATTGGCGTTCCGGTCGCTCACAATTGCTCCGCCGATTCGGGTTCCTTTCAGTCCGGCGTTCTCAATCAACTCACCGGCCAACACACCGCGAGGGTTACGGAAGATACACCCCGAACACTGATGACCAAGCGGAAACATTGTCTTTTTGATGATCCAGATTTTTTGCAGCCGCTTGGCCAACTCCAACGGATCGTCTTCCTCCAGCGTCAAAGTGACGTCAAGGATGACCATATCGCGTAGAAAATTTTCCTCGAAATTCAGAGATAACTCCGACCGGTTCAGACAGAAAACCTCCCCTTTTTCATTGGCAACACGTATTCCGGTGATCCACTGCCCGATGGAATCGCCGCTGCTGCTGACGTTTCCCAAAATCGCGCCGCCGATCGTTCCCGGCAGACCGACCAGATTCTCGATTCCGGCAAGTCCTCCATGAGCGGAAGCGGTCACAACACGCCCCAGTTTCGCACCGGCTCCCGCCGTGACGGAATGACCGCGGATCTGAATGCCGCAAAAACAGGCGTCTACGAGCGAAATCACCATTCCGGGAATGCCGTCGTCAGGAATAATAATGTTCGATCCTGCACCAAGAATCCGTACAGGAATCGTTTCTTCCATGCAACGCTTCAAAATGGTCGAAAGTTCCTCTTCGGTTTTCGGTTCGGCGAAAAACTGAACCGGTCCGCCGAGTTGGAACCATGTGTGCATCGCCAGCGGAACATTCGCACGAATCTCATTCTTAAATTCCTTAAACCGTTCCATTTTTCCCGTCTTTCTGAACAATCGATATCATTTGTGGAAAGCCTCGTCCGTCATCTGTCCTTGCGACTCGGACGAGGATGACGTTTTTCCTACTGATACGAAATGGAAAGGATTTCAAACTCCAGAATGCCGGCAGGAACCTCGATTTTGACCGTATCGCCCACTTTGTGACCAAGAAAACCGCTTCCAAGCGGCGACGTGGCAAGGATTTTTCCCTCCCCAAAGTCTTCATCGCCGGCCCCGACCAGAGAAAATTCCTCCTTCCGGCCATTACTGAGCCGTTTCACTTTGATTGTTGCACCAAAACGAATTTCATTTTGCGGTCCGGCGGTGGGGTCCAGAATGGTTGCGCGGGCCAATTTTCCTTTCATCTCGTTGATTTGAGCCTGGAGAATACCCTGACTTTCGCGTGCTCCATGATATTCGGCGTTTTCCTTGAGGTCGCCTTCGGCACGCGCTTCGGCAATCCGCGCAACGATTTTCGGCATTTCCTCTTGTTCGAGCCGTTCTACTTCCTGACGAATTTTGTTATACCCTTCACGGGTCATGGGAATTGAATCTGACATAATAATCAAACTTTTTGAAATGAGTTTCTGAAATCCCTCGCAAAGGAGAGAAAAATTTTTTATTTTTATACCGTGTGATGTCAATGGGAAAAACAAAGGGACACAACAAAATCAATAAATTCCGCAGTGTTCCATCCAATGGTGTCTAAGCGAATCAGCATGGTCTTATTTTATCAGTCACGCGGAAGTATGGCAAGGTCATGAAGGGCACGGCGTCGATTTTTGAGAACGGAGCCGGAACATTTTTCATACAGTGTCCCGCTGTTTAACGGATTCAATATCAAAAATCCGCTTTTCTGAATACGGGTATGGACAAAACCGGAATATTGACACATAATAGATGTTTATTGTGTCAATGTATTCGGTGTATTTTTATCAGCTGCTGGAGTCACCCACTTTGAAAAGAGCGATTATTAGTGATATTCACAGTAATTTTGAGGCCCTGAATGCGGTTCTCAAAGACATTGATTCCTGCGGTATTGAAGAAATCATCTGCCTCGGCGACACCGTGGGATACGGTCCCGACCCGAAAGGGTGCATTGATCTGATGATGGAGCGGGCGAAAGTCTGTCTCCTCGGAAACCACGATCAAGCCACGCTCTTCGACCCGGAGGGATTCAATGTCGGGGCGGAACAGGCGATCTTCTGGACACGGGAACAGCTCGAAGACTTCACCGATCCTAAAGCCAATGACCGCTGGGATTTTCTCGGTGTCTTGCCTCGGTCGCACATCATTGAGGACTTCTTTTTTGTGCACGGGAGTCCGCGGAACCCGCTCAATGAATATGTGTTCAATGAAGACATCTTTGATGAACGCAAAATGGAAATTCTCTTCGGCATCGTGAAAAAATGCTCTTTCCAGGGACATACACATGTTCCGGGCATTTTCACGGAAGACAGGAAATTTCTCTTCCCCAAAGATTTGGAAAACAGCACTTATACGCTCACCCATCTCAAGGCGATGGTGAATGTCGGTTCTGTCGGCCAGCCTCGTGACGGAGATTGCCGTTCCTGTTACGTGATTTGGGAAGACGACACCATCACGTACCGCCGTGTGGAATACGACGTGCGGAAAACAATGGAGCGGATTTATCAGCTTCCTGTCGACAGATTCCTTGCAGACCGTCTTATTGACGGCAGATGACATAAAACGGCTGTTTTCCGCATTTTTTCCAGTGATTTGATTTTTTCAACCTTACTCATTTTTAATTCCCTGCCCTGATGCCTCCACTTGAAAACCCAAACGATAAATACGCCTCTGCCAAGCGGCAACTGTTTTTAATGATATTCGTAGGAGTGGGAATGTTTTTGGCCATGGAATATTTCATGCCGAAGCAGCAGCCCGCAGGAAATCCGCAAACCGTAGAAAAAGAAAATACGGAAGAAGGGGCGATTGTTGAAGAAGAGGAAGATATTGCGGAAAACACGGATTCTCCGGAATCCGTGCCTTCGGATCCATCTTCCGGTGATACGGTGAAGTCTGCGGCGGCAACACCGGTCACGGCACATCCTGCCGCTTTTGTGACGCTCGGGTCTGCCGATCCGAAGAGTCCGTATCAGATGCTTGTGACGATTTCCGGCCGCGGAGCGTCGGTCGCGAGAATCGAAATGAACAATCCGGCCTACCGCGATGTTCAGGATCCGTCCGGTTGGATGGGGCAGATTGTCGTTGACCTTGATCAGATTGACACCACACAAAAAGGGTGTCCGGTTCAAACGGTCGGCGCGGGAACACCGGCGGAAAAAGCGGGACTTTTGCCGGGGGACACCATCCTCCGGTTCGACAATTCGCCGATAGACTCTTTTGGCGATTTGCGTGAGGTTCTTCGGAACTCCCGGCCCCGGAGTGCGCACAAACTCACGGTTTTACGAAACGGCCGCGAACGGACGCTTGACATCGTGCTGGCACAGCCGCCGTTGAACATCGTCCGTCCGGAATTGCCGCTGCACACTTACGCGGACTATGCGGACATGCCCGGCTTGCACGGCTACACGCGGGAATACTGTTCGCCGCTTTCGTTCCTGATGACAATCAATCAATTGGACGCTTACAAACTGGCCTGGCCGGAACACATTCTCAAGCGGCCGGCGTCTTCGGGAGAATCCACGCGGTATGACAAAACCATTGACCGCGAACTGAAAGATGTGCATCTCCGAAGTGTCCATTGGGAACTGGTGTCGGCATCTCAGGAAAAGGCGGTTTACAAGCATACCGTGCCCCGCGGCAATCTGGAAGTACGGAAAACGTACCGGCTCAAACCGCTTTCCGAAGAAGAGAAAAAATCGGGGACGCCTTCCTACGCTCTCTCGCTTCAGGTGGAAGTGAAAAATCTTGACACCAGGGAACATACGGTTGCGTACCAGCTCGACGGTCCGAATGGTTTGCCGACGGAAGGGGCATGGTACGCGTCCGGACGGAAAACCGGTCCCGGCTGGAGTGCTTACGGTATCCGCGACCTCGTGGTCCGTTTCCATAATCAGGCGTCTGATGTCAAACGGTGCTACGAAATCGGCATGGACAAGGGACCCGCACCGGAACAGTGGCAGAAAACGTCGCTTGATTATCTCGGTGTCGATACCCAGTATTTTCAGTGTACCATGATTCCGCAGAAAGAAAAACCGGACGATGTGTGGCATTCCTTCATTGTGCCGATGCGTGTCGGAGATTACGAAAAAAATTGGGGAAACACAACCAATGTGTCGTTCCGCATGGTTTCGCAGCCGCAAAAACTCGCACCGAACGAATCGCTTCGGCACACGTATCAGATTTTCGCCGGGCCGAAAAAGCCGGAGGTTCTGGAACGTTACGGTCTTCGCGACACATTGTATTACGGCTGGTTCGCATGGTTCGTCAAACCGATGCTCTCGCTGCTGCATTTTTTCCATGCGTTCACGTTCAATTATGCTTTGGCTGTCATCATGCTGACCGTTGTGGTGCGGCTTTGTCTTTACCGGTTCAGCCGGAAACAGGTGCTCAACACAATGAAGATGCAGGCACTCAAGCCGGAAATCGACGCCATCAGTGCGAAGTACAAGGACAACATGGAAGCCCGAATGAAAGCGACTCAGGAACTTTACCGGAAGCATAAGTTCAATCCGGCGTCCGGTTGTCTGACGGTGTTCATTCAGCTTCCGATTCTGGTGGCGCTTTACAAGGCGCTCTCGGTGGATGTGGAACTTTACGGAGCGCCGTTTCTCACGGAGGGAGTCCGCTGGTGCTCCGACCTTGCCGCGCCGGATAAACTTGTCAATTGGAGCGGCCTTTGGAATAGTATCGGCTGGCCGAATTTCAACAACGGTTACGGCATGTTCAGCCTCGGTCCGTATTTGAATGTCCTGCCGCTGATCACGGTGATCCTGTTTTTGATTCAGCAGAAAGTGATGATGCCGCCGCCGACTTCGGATCAGGAAAAATCCATGCGGACAACCATGCAGTTCATGATGTTTTTTATGGCGTTCATGTTTTATAAAGTGCCGAGCGGTCTTTGTATCTACTTCATCGCTTCGACATTGTTCGGACTTGCGGAGAAACAGTTCATGCCGAAAGCGATTCATCTGACGCCGGCGGAGGAAAACGAAATTTCCGCCAAACCGCTTCAAAAGAAGCAAAGTCAGAAGCCGAAAAAGGAACCGGCAGGCTTCATGAAAAAAGTCTACGACCTTCTCGAAGAAGCCAAACACAAACCCGGAGACTCGCAAAAACCCGGCAAAAGACGAAAGCCCTGAACCTGTAAACGGTGAACGGCGTCTCTTCGGCCCGGGGAAACGTAATGCAAGCAATAGTAACAAAGGAGAGAGATTATGTCTGAAGAAAAAGCGATTCTTACCATTGGTGACAAACAAATTGAGCTCCCTGTTTACACGGGAACGGAAGGGGAAAGAGCCGTCGATATCAGCAAACTCTATGAAGAGCACGGACTGATGACATTTGACCCGTCGCTGGCGAACACCGGTCTCTGCCGCAGCACCATCACATTCATCGACGGCGAGCAGGGAATTCTGCGTTACCGCGGCATTCCGCTGGAAGAGTTTGCCAACAGTAAACCGAACTTCATTGAAGTGGCGTGGCTTTTGATTTTCGGAACACTCCCTAAAGAACAGGAAATCCTCGACTTCCGACAGATGCTGACCGAGCGTGCGCTTCTGCATGAAGGAATCCGCCAACACATCGAACTCATGCCGCAGGGAGCCCCGCCGATGGCGATTCTCTCCGCCGGAATCAATAAAATGGTATGTTACTACAAGCGGTTTCTGACACTTGACGATGACGACCAGTTTGCGGATGCGGCAGCGCAGTTGATCAGTCAGATACGGACCATTGCGGCGCATTCCTACCGGCGTTCCCAGGGACTTCCGGTCATGTACCCTGATCCGGCAATGCGTTACTGTGCGAACTTTCTGCACATGATGTTTTCGCTGCCGTACCGGCAATACGAAGTGGCGCCGGAAATCGAGGACGCAATGAACCTTCTGTTGATTCTGCACGCCGACCACGAACAGAATTGCAGCACGGCAACGGTGCGTGTCGTCGGTTCCGCACAGGCGAATCTGTTTGCGTCGTGTGCCTCCGGTGTGAGTGCTCTTTGGGGACCGCTTCACGGCGGTGCCAATGTGAAAGTGATGGAAATGCTCGAAAGTATCTATCAGGGCGGTTTGTCGCCGGAAGAGTGTCTTGAAGCGGCCAAAGACAAAGCCAATCCGTTCAAGCTTTTCGGTTTCGGTCACCGCGTTTACAAAAATTATGATCCCCGGGCGAAGATTCTGAAGGATTCATGCGACCGTGTTTTTGCAATTCTGAAGCAGAAAGATCCCCTTCTTGATGTGGCGAGAAAACTCGAGGAACTGGCACTCAAGGATCAGTATTTCATCGACCGCAAGCTCTATCCGAATGTGGACTTTTACAGTGGAATTCTCCTCCGTGCGATTGGAATTCCGACAAACATGTTCACCGTTTTGTTTGCAATCGGACGGCTTCCCGGCTGGATCGCCCACTGGAAAGAACAGCATGACAACCCCACCCGGCGTATTATCCGGCCGCGTCAGCTTTATGTCGGCAACAACCAGAGTCATTACGTCCCCGTCGAAGAACGGTAGTTTTATCCGAGTCCGCAAGGAGGAATGTTTAACCCTATGTCCATAATATCGGTAAAACAGCTTTTTATGGTACCTTCCTATGAAAAACAGAGATGATCCTATTGCGTGTCGGAGAGAACTTTTCAAACTGTTTCACGAAACCTCTTTCGACAAGGCATTCGTACAGCAATGTTATTCGTTGTTTGGAGAATATTCCATTGTCCCTTTCTTGAAAGAGTATGAAAGTTTTGATCCCGTTTCATTGGGGAATGTCATTGTTCTGGCGGTATGCCGTGACGTGATGAAACATATACAGAATTGTGTTTTTGCGGACATGACACTGGAACAATGGGAAACGGAGTTTCTTAAAAAAGCCGGCATGGAGGATATTCTGATCATTTATTCGCAGTTGCTTGAGGATCGTACTTATAACTGGGAGTTTATTCAAAAGAGTCCCAGTCCTTATGTGGAATTTCTGGCGGCTTTTCAACAGAACCGTCATTCGTGGTTTGGTTTGTACCGTAAACCCGCGGACCTGATACCGGTCAACGAAGGATATTTTCTCGGCGGACAACTCTGTTTTGCGCTCGCGGTCGTGAAAAAGGATTTTCGTTATACGGAGTTTTATCATCAAATGACGGATTCCGTATTGGCGGTCTATAAGCGGATCAATCCCGGCAGATTGAGTTCCGAGGAACGAAATTACATGGAACGTGTGAAAAAAGGACGTCAACAGGTTTTGACCGCTATGCAGAGGAGTGCCGTTCAAGAGGCCGCCAACCTTAACACCTGTGAAATTGCTGCGAAAGAACCTGACCGTGAAACCGTGCTGAAAAATGCGATGTCGGAGTTGAACGCTCTGATAGGATTGCCGGAAGTCAAAGAGGAAGTCCGAAAACTGGTCTGTTTCCTTCGTGTTCAGCAGGAACGGCGTAAACACGGCATGAAAGTTTCGCAGCAATTATTGCATTATATTTTTACCGGAAATCCGGGTACGGGAAAAACCACCGTGGCCAGAATTCTCGGCAAGATCTTTTATGGATTCGGCCTGCTTGATTCCGCAAAAATGACAGAGACGGACCGTGCCGGTCTGGTGGCGGGATACGTCGGACAAACCGCGGGAAAAACCGATGATGCCGTGCAGTCCGCTCTTGACGGCGTACTCTTCATTGATGAGGCCTATGCTCTTGCCGGACCGGATCAAGCGGATGGTGATTATGGACGTGAAGTCATTGATACGTTACTCAAACGGATGGAAGACCACCGCGGCCGTCTGATCGTGATTGTTGCAGGGTATCCCGCGCTGATGCAGGGTTTTATTACGAGTAATCCCGGACTTGAAAGCCGCTTTACAAGGCAGATTCATTTCGCGGATTATTCCGTTCTTGAAATGTGCCGGATATTTGAAAAATACTGCATAGAGAATGAATATTATCTGACATCCGCGGCTCGGGCCTATGTTTGTCTGTTACTGACGCAGGCTTTCGAACAACGTGACGAACGTTTTGGAAACGCCCGTTTTGTCCGGAATACCTATGAGAAAACAGTCATTCAGCTTGCTTCCCGATTGGCTCGCGAAGAAAAATACGACAGAGACTCATTAGCGAGAATTGAGGGAAGCGACATTCCGTTTGAAATACTTCCTCATTTTGGCGGTAATGTTCAGCCTGATTTATCAGAAAGCCGTTGGGAAGTCATCTGTTCCGGCTGCCGTAAGACAACATCCGTTCCTGTGAATTTTTTAGGACGAAAGGTCGGCTGTCATTCCTGCGGAACAAAATTTGTCTGTGACTGGGGATTGCCAATGAGGAAAACAATCCCTGATTTATCCAATCTTTCAGATCGTACCGTCAATTGAACTTTAGATGTTTTACGGTATTTATTGTTTTTTATTCAGGATAACAGCGTTGAAAGGATAATCATTATGCCGGAAGACTTTTACCAAACGCTCGGTGTGGACCGGGGAGCGTCGCAGGATGACATTCAAAAGGCATACCGTAATCTTGCGAGGAAGTATCACCCTGATCTGAATCAGAACGACTCCAAAGCGAAGGAGAAGTTTCAGAAACTTCAGGCCGCGTTCGAGGTTCTCAACGACCCGGAGAAACGCAAGCAGTACGACCGGTTCGGGCATGCGTTCGATTCGTCGGGGGCAGGGTTTCCTCCCGGTGGTCAAGGCGGATTTTCCTGGTCCGGTGCGCAAGGAGGAAATCCTTTTGCCGGTTTTCAGCAGAGCGGCGCGGAATTCGATCTGGGGGACATCCTCGGCGGTATGTTCGGCATGGGAGGCAAAAGCCGGAAACGAACGCAGCGTTCCACGAAAGGGGAGGACATCACCCGGGAAATGACGGTTCCGTTCAACACAGCGATTCTCGGCGGCAAGCTGGATTTCACGATTCGCCGTCCTGACGGTCACAGCGAAACAATCCGTGTGAAGATTCCCGCCGGTATTGAGAGCGGCAAAAAAATCCGGCTCCGCAATCAGGGAAGTCCCGGTTTTTCCGGAGGCAGGCCGGGGGATCTTATTCTGACGGTTCAAGTGGCTCCGCATCCGTATTTTGAACGCCGCGGAAATCAGCTTCACGTCAAGGTGCCGGTGACGCTTCAGGAAGCGGTGCTCGGAGCAAAGGTTGATGTGCCGTCGCCGCAAGGAACCGTTTCACTCACGATTCCCGCCGGATCTTCGTCGGAAACCAAACTCCGCCTGAAAGGTTACGGCATTCCGTTTCCATCGGGCAAGGGCGACCTTTACGCGGAACTCATGATTCAGCTTCCCAAAGAATGGTCGGACCATGACAGGAACCTCATCAGACAACTGGAAAACACGGCTCCGAAAAATTTACGGTCCGGCTTGCGGTTTTAGAGTCTTTTCATATCAGGGATTTCCCGTGAAGTCATAAAGACGCTCAAAGGTTCCTGAAATGTTTTCAGTACTTTCACTTCCTTTTCACTCACATGGTAACGATGATGATCACAGCAGTCGCTTTTGATATGGACGGATTGATGTTCGATACGGAAGACATTTATGACCGGGTCGGCCGGGAACTGATGCGCCGCCGCGGTCACGATTATTCCGAGGAATTACGTCACGCCGTCATGGGCAAACCGCCGCAACAGTCGTTTGAGACGATGATTCAGTGGCATTCGCTCACGGATTCATGGCAGGCACTCAAAGCGGAGTCCGAAGCACTTTTCCTCGAATACATGAAGGACGGTTTCCAAATGATGCCGGGACTCGCGGAACTGCTGGCGGAACTCGAACACCGCCGCATTCCGAAAGGAATTTGCACGAGCAGCTCCCGACGAATCGTTACGGAAGTGCTGAATGTGTACAACATGATTCCGCGGTTCAAGTTTGTCATGACTGCGGAAGACATCCTTTTCGGCAAACCGAATCCGGAAATTTATCTGAAAGCGGCCAAGCGGCTGGAAGTCGAACCGTCCCGAATGATGGTCCTTGAAGACAGTGCGGCGGGATGCCGTGCGGCGGCGGACTCAGGAGCGTTTGCGGTGGTTGTGCTTGCGGAACATAATAAAAATCAGGATTTCCCGTACGCATCGCTTGTCGCCGACCGTCTTGATTCCCCGCAAATCCTCAACAGACTCCTG
>JAISQK010000281.1 GCA_031274255.1 Planctomycetaceae bacterium
TTATTCGCTGGAATCAACAGGCGGAACAACGAGAAACAGTAGGAAAGATTATCTACTGGAGGCCGAATGGAACGTAGTGACCATGAGGCAACTGCGGTGCAGCGTGCCACGCTGCCCGCCGGAGGCATTCCTTATGGGATTCATGGAAGAAAATATTGATAGAATAGAAATATTAGGGGAAACGTCGGAGAATTAGAGGAATCCAACTCGAGGAAAAATTTCTCAATCAAGACTTTAAAAAAATGTCTGCCGACGGCCAAACGTGCCGTTTGATCGCAGATGGGACTGCCGTCCCGAACAATGACCCGCTCCCGATGGTCGCTGGGAAGCGTACCGCTTCACCGCACATCGCAAGCGGTTGGAAAAGATGTTCTACTGAAAGCGAACCGAACGAAGTGAGCGTGAGCCTATTGGGATCCAACGCCCTTGCGTTGGCCGCCGGGGCTTCCCGGCGGTTGTAATTTACCGGTCTTCACGCAGCAAACCGGAAATCGGAATCCGCAGTACGAAAGCGGCCGCGGCAAGGCTGGAAAATGCGCCGGTAAGAAAAACCAGCAGCATGGACCCGACCGGTATTGAAAGCGTGTGTGAGCGGATCTGCGGAAGGACCGCGAACAGTGCCGTGAAAAGACCGAGAAACAGCCCCGTCATCAGGAGATAAAACGACTCCAGAAACAGCAGCAAGATGAGCCGCCGCGTCGAAAAACCGACGGCACTCATTACGGCAAGTTCTTTCCGCCGCACAAGAATATTTCGGATTTGTACGATCCCAAGTCCGAGGGTGCCGAGTAAAAGTCCAAGTCCGCCGAGACTCTGGAACGCCGAAAGATACGTGTTCTGTACCGCAAAATACCGCGTCAAACGCTCCCGGGTTGTTTCAAGCGTCAAGCCGTGGTCGCCGAGAAGCCGGTACAGTAACTGTCCCGCATGGTCGACCGCGCGATCAACGCTCTCCGCGTCATTGCCGGCTTGACCGAGCGAAACGAGGAAATATCTGTAACCGCGGACATCGGGAAAAAGGTCAAGGAAGTTTTCCTCACTCATGAGGATTTCGCCCTGAAAAATGGAGTTGGAAAGCAATCCCGCCACTTCCAGCCGAAGCGGATTCCCCTGATTGTCCGTGATTTCCAGCGTTTCACCGACACCTCCGTAAAGATGAAACGAGTACATCGCGGTATTGTTTTCGAGAATCACCGGCACACGCCGCACACCGTCCGGGTCAAGGGTAACGGGCTTCCGCATGAAATGCCAGACATCTGTTTTAAAGAATCGCTGTTTCCAGGGAACAATCCCGTCAAAACCTTCCAGCGTTTCCGGCACACCAAGAATTCGCGGAACATTCGGTTTGTAAAGATTGAGACATCCTGCCCGGTCGCCGTCGCGGACCCGAAAAGAGACCGCCGCGGAGTCAGGAATCGACCGCAGCCATGTTTCCTCTTCCTCACGGATGCCGAGTTCCTCACGACCCTCTTCCGTGTTGAGGTCGTAAAAGACAGGACTCTCCGTTTCGGCAATCAACGCAAAACCGCCGGTTCCTGAAAATTTCCGCGAAACATCCTGAATCGGGCCGATACGGAAAATGCCGGTCGCAACAATCAGAAAGGTACTCGTTGCCAGCAGTCCGACCGTCAAAAGGCTTCGGCCTCTCGCCCGCGACGCGTTGGAAACGGCAAGCCGGAACAGTGTTGCGGTTTTCTGCCCTTTCGCCGACGGCGTCACTTGATGCAAAAACAGAATCCGGACAAAATACAGGGACATCAACAGACAGAAAACCGCAGAACCGAAGAAAAAAGGTGTCTGAAACCTGGCATCGACAACAAATCCGCTGAAAGCAAGCAGAATCATGCAGGGAAAGAACAGGAACATCGCCCCCCGATGAGAATGATTCCCGCCGCGGAGACGAACCTGTTCCGTGCCGCGGAGCAGGGACAGAGGCGTCTGTTTTTTCAGCGTCCGTGCCGTCAGAAGAATCACCGGAACCGAGACCGCGACGCCGAGCAGTCCGCCGGAGATCAGCGGCATTGGACGAACGGAAAGCCGCAAAAACGGAGAGACAATCGAGCCGACCCACCAGGTGTTAAGACCATGCACCATGAGCCGGGCGTAGGCGATTCCAAACGGCACTCCGAGAAAACCGCCCGCGAGCGAGAGGACGATTCCTTCGGCAAAAAGAAACCGAGTGAGCTGACGCGGTGTGAAACCAAGTGTCAGCAGGAGACCGAGATGTTTGCTTTGGACCTCCGCCGTCAGCCGGAACAGCATCGCCAAAAGCATCAGCGCGGAGACGATGATGAAAAAGCTGAACGAAAGAAAAAGGATGGAAAACGGCGTCGTTCCCGAAGCGGCCGCGAGTCCCTGTTCTCTGACGGGAATCGTGACCAGTCCGAAAATCGCGGGGTCGAGCCGTGCGGCAAGCGTACAGCGGATCCTCTCCTCTTCCTCCGGCGAAACCTCTTCCAGCGACAGTGCCGTGGCGGTGCCGAACCGGCTTCCCCAAAGTTTCCGCCCGGTCTCCAACGGCACAAAGGCTTTCGGCGTCGCCCGGTATTGTTCCCAGTAATGCTCATCTTTGTCGCGGATTTTATGAAGGTCAAACGGAAACGGCGGGTTCCACTCCCCGATTTTCATGCTGTCGGTCAATCCGGGAAGCTCCGGTACGATTGCCGAATCACCGGCGAACCCGGACATCTCCACAACCTCCGCCACCCGAAGCGTCACCGTATCGACCGCCGTTTTGCCATGCAGACTTTCCGGTTTGAAGTAATTCAGCGTGACGGTGTCTCCCGGCGCCACTCCGAGATCGTCCGCCGTCCACCGGTTGAGAATCATCTCCTCACCGGTACATTTTCGCGGCATGTCCGCCGCAAGCACCGTTGAATACGGCGTCTCACGCTCTCCGTAACGGATCGACTCCGCCAGATAAAGCAGACTCGGCGCGGCCTTCTTCTCCGTGAGGGACGCCAACGCCTTTTGAACCGCCTGTTCCTGCGGCTTCGTGAAAAGCATGTTTGCCGACTTGATGTGCAGCGTCCCGGATTCCGTCCTTTGGAGAATCACTCCCAAATCGTCAAGCGTGATTGGAAGTGCCGCCGCGTCGCCGTGACGGGAACCGTGTTCCACGGCCGTCATGTTGACTTTGCCGGGAACCTTCAATTCCTGTTGAAGCCAATCCAGCGAGACGAAAAGATTCGCCGGTTCCTGTTGGTCGGAACGCAAAGAAAATGCCCCGGCTCCCGTGTTGGGAACAATGCCCCGGACGCGGACCTGGATGCGGAACATGGTGTCCTGCCTGTGTCCCAACGCACTTTCCGACGGTACCGGAGACGGTTTCTCAAAAAAGAGAGTCACCGTACTCCCCGGCTTTGCGATTCCCAATTGACGGGCGAGCCTTTCGTTCATCACCGCGTCATTCCGCCGGAGAACAAAGGCGTCATGATTTTGCGGGTCATGCCATTCCGCGAAGCGGTCGGAGATGCCCCAAAGCTGGACTCCGCCTGTCTGACGGAAAGGCTCTGAATCCTGACCGCTTGGGTTGGCGACACGTGCCGCCGCCCGCAGAAAAATGAGCGGAACACCGTCCGTCACCATGTTTTCCGAGAAAAAACGCTCACTCTGAAGCACCGAACCGATCTGTCCGAGCCGGTCCAGCGTCATCCGGCGGAGACTCTGCGGCATGGAGTCCCCGATTAAAAACGCTCCCGTCAAAACGGCGGTCGCAATCAGGACTCCGCACATCGTTGCAAGATGCAATCCTTTTTCATACCGGAGCGTCTTCAGAAAAAAACGGAGCAACACGAATCAGGCTCCGAATTTTTCGAGACGTCCGGCGTGAGCCATCGCCTGCGGCATCAGGTACTTCGCCTCGAAATGTCCCAAACCGCCGCGGCTTGATTCCGTCTCGCTGTAGGCCTGGCACGCATCCGTCCGGGCAAGGTCGGAAACGATGAGCGTCGGGACCGGATGAAAACTGTGCGACGCCATTTTCGCCGGAGTGCTGTGATCACCGGTCACGACAAGACACGACGGCTTCAGCTCCATGATCCGCGGAACGGCTTTGTCCAGTTCCTCAATCATCTTCACTTTGGCGTCAAAATCACCGTCTTCCCCCCGGCTGTCGGTGTACTTGAAATGGACGAAGAAGAAGTCATATTTTTCATAATTTTCGTGCAGAACCTCCACTTCCTCCTCAAGAGTCGCCGGTTGACCGACCAGATCCATTCCGACCAGACTCGCCAGCCCCTTGTACATCGGATAAACCGCGATGGCCGCCGCTTTGAGTTTGTAAAGCTCCTCATAACCCGGAAGGTTCGGGCGTTTGGCGAACCCCCGCATTGTCAGACAGTTCGCTTTCGGTTGAACCGCGAGAATCTTTTTTGCTTGATTGAAAAATTCTTTCGCGACTTCAGCGGTTTTTTGACCGGCTTCGTCGTGAGCGGCCGGGTCCAGCGGCAATGCTCCGGTGACCTGCGGGTCGGTGTCGGCAACATTTCCGCCGAGCCCTTCCCCGCGGAAGACGACCACAAAACGATGTTCCTTGACCGGCTCGACAAAAATCTCGACACCGGGAATCTTCACCGCACGAAGTGTTTTCACCACTTCGGCACTTTCCTCTGTGGGAATGCGTCCGGCACGGCGGTCGGTGATTTTACCATCCGCTCCGACCGTACAAAAATTACAGCGGACGGCCACATCGTTCGGCCCGCACGCGAAACCGATTCCGGCGGCTTCCAACGCTCCGCGGCCGATGACAAACGTCATCGGATCATAACCGAATAACCCGAGGTGCCCCGGCCCGCTTCCCGGAGTGATTCCCGGCTTGATCGGCAAAGACATCCCCTGTACGCCGACTTTGGCCAAAGCGTCGAGATGAGGGGTGTCGGCGGCTTCCAACTCGGTTTTTCCGCCGGGCGTCATCGGCAGACCGCCGATACCATCGGAGACAAGCATGACGATTTTGTTGTTGTTCCTGACCGCAAGACTCTGAATCATGTCGTGAAAATCCATAAGACGTTCCTTTGTGGGCTGTTATGGTGTGAAATTTTGTATTTTGACGAATCACAGTTATTTTATAATCTTTTTGCTTTTACACAATATCTGCCACAGACATCATGATACCATATCTTATCGGGAAAACACCGAACCTCAGGACGCGGATTTTACCCGGGACTGTTTCACTTTGTCTGTAATGATGCGCAGAGGATTACGCCAACGAATTTTATAGCACGTTGCGTATAACTCATTTTGATTTCTTTATTGTTTATTTTGCGATTAGTTCAAAGGGAGCAAAAAGTCCGTAGCCGATCGTGTCGTAGGCGGTGCCGTTTGGTTGATGTTCCGGTGCGGATTGAAAATGGCGGGGCCACGCTTGTCCCCGCAACTGTCCGCAATGATGCGGTCCAAACAAATTTTTCGGCGTTCCATAAACAATCACCGCAATCTCATTTTCACCCTCCTCCAAAATCTCAGTAACATCAATTTGCCAAGGCGCAGAAACGACATAACCGGCGTGTTTGTTATTGACTGTAATTTGAGCCGTTGCCCCGTACCAGTCGTCGAACTTGACGAAGCAGCGTTTTGCCGCAGATGTTTTTTGTACGTTAAATTTTCTTGAGTATTCGACTTTGTCTGCATAGAACGGCATGCCCTGCCGGTTCCAGCCCAATTGCGGCAAATCCGCATCGCCTCCCGGATTCAACGTCAGCGGCTTTGGCGAAACAACCACGAATCCCTTTCCGGCAGGTTCAAGAGAGAAATCGCCGAGCAGATACGCCGGTTCGAGTTCATGCTCCATCGTCATCGGACTCGCAACAATTTGGATTTTGTTTTCACCGATCTTTGCCGTTTTTGACAGATTGATTTTGCCAAATGCTCTATCGAACCGCCACTCGTTCGGCTCTGCCTTGACTTCGACATCATTGCAGAAAATTTTGTACAAATCGGGACATTCTATCACAACGGACAAATTTTTCGGAATAGATTGTTGCAAATTGAAATGATATGTTGCTTCAAATCCGCTATTCGGCGGGAACTTCTTCTTGATCAATTCATCTTTGAATTGTACTTGATT
>JAISQK010000024.1 GCA_031274255.1 Planctomycetaceae bacterium
ACGATACTAATTATCGTACTAATATGCAAATTTTCGTAACACTTATTTTAATTTGTTGCGTTTCGATTTTCATAAACATCGTATATTCCAGTTTCATTTTAAACTTTGCAAAAGACCAGTTCTATTTAAATTAACACTCTCTATTATTTTATTCAAGCCGGTTTCATTGGTATCGGCAATAAATCCGGCAGGACAGAGAATTTATCGTCCGGTAGTACATCTCCGTTAATCATCTTCATCCATTTCGCGGAAGACCGTTTCCAGCACTTTTGTGTTCCGCTCAAGGGAAAGAATGATCGTCTGCGACTCAATTCCGTCACCGCTTGTCGCGACGACCGGAAAAACATGACGTTTTTCCGGTATGGTGAATTTCATCATAAAAGTTCCGTCTTTGGTCACTTGTACCGGCTCGTTCTTAATGAGGAGCTGAACGTCCGGGTCGGTGACTCCGTAAATCAGAACATCCGCATCCATCGTCACAAGCGACTCCCGAAGTGAACGGTCCGTTTTTTGTGATGAATTCAGCCGGGTAAAATGCGGCATTGCCATGGGGCGTTTGAGCCGCTCTTCAAAGACTTCACGGAGTTCGCTGTTTTTGTTGAGACCGCCGCTGAGCCGGAAAACACGCTCAAATTCGCGGGAAACATCCTGCCAGTTGCCGTCCAGCGATCCGGCCTTGCCAGCGGGATGACTTTCCGGGGTTTCGACAAAATTACTCGAAACCAGTGAGAAAAACCGTCCGTTTGCCGCTAAATAACCGATTTCCACTTGAAATGTCGCCGGAGGATCAAGGACGTCAATGTACCAGGTGTTCGTCATGCCGTGAAGGAAAATGTCCCGCTGGTGTTCCCGGCGAGGCTGCGCAAGTCCGTCGGCGTGAAGACGATACAACCGGAGAACCGGCTTGGCGGTGTGCCAGTAAACCCCCATTGCGGCTTTGGCGCGTTCGACCGTTTTGGTACTCAGTTCCCAGTACGCGTGAAGCCAATAGGAATCCCGGACAATAAGTGCCAGGCGGTCTTTCTGCTGGACATCGGTAATACCGCTCAACTCCTGATATTTGAGCAGATTTTCCTTAAGTTTCGCCATCCGTTGACCTTCCGCTGAATCCGCCGAAGGAATGACCGGAGAGGAACCTTTTGCTTTTTTCTTTTTTTTGTCCGTGCCGAAACTCAATAAACTCTGATTGCCGCTCTGTTTTTTCTGCGGCGTTTTGAGAAAATAGTGAGGGGCGTTCCTCTTGTTTTGCGGACTTTGCGTACTTTTGTTGGATTTTGCCGGAGAAGACGCAGCTTTAGCCGTTTGAGACGCTTCCGGCATTTGAAAGGTTTTTCCCAATTTCAGTAAAGCGGTGACCAATTCCTCTTTCCGCATGGAATGCCAACCGGCGATAGAAGCATTTTTGGCTTGGGCGGCCAACGTTTTGACTGTAAAATTTCTGAGTTCCTGAGCTGTTGTACTCACGAGAATCATCTCCAAAAACATTGCTGAGAACCAATTAAGTTGAGGACATTCCTCAACGGAACAGAAAGAATCATGCATGCAAAATTCTTACTAGGCGGGGGATGTTGCAAGCAACATGGAGTCATTGATTTGTGTCCGGTAAAAATTTCGCCGATCAGACAAAATCCTCCGAAGAGAGACCAATACTCCAATCACTCATGATAACCGAAAATGAGATTTTTTCAATCATTTTTTGTTGTTTTTTTGAATTTTTTGAAAAAATTAGTGAAATAAGGGATCTTTTTTACCTCAAAATCCGTTCTGTTTGCCCATTGACAAAAAGATCTGCCGCGATAGGATAATGCTATTAAGTATAATATTACTGATTTTTGAGTGTTCCATGAAAAGTCAGGAACGACCGAGCGACGCAGAAACCGATGTCCGGTCTCCGGCTGCGCAAGGTTATGCCGTTGCCAGCACCATCATCTCAATGGGGTTTGAACTGGCGGTACCGATCGTTTTGGGGGTCATCACGGATTATAAGTTCGGAACGAAGTGTCTTTTTTTGATTTTCGGCGTTTTTCTCGGATTCACGGCCATGGTGGTGAATCTCACTAAACTGGCGAAAACAAAGAAGTTAGGAAAAAACAACGTTTCGGAGAAAACAGTGAAACCGGAGAAATTTGAGAAATAAGCTGTTTTTTGCTTCGGTGGGTCTACACAATGAGCGGAATCGTGTTAAAATACACTTTATTGTTTTCTGCGGGAATCTACAGCGGAGTGATGCTTCTGCTCGGACTGATTGCCGCAGCGGCAGTCACGGTGATGAAGCCGGTCGGTTTCACTTGGCCCATGCTGGTGACCGCGTTGTGCGGTGTTTTTGTTGCGGGAATCATTTCCCTGACGGTAATATTTTTCGTGCAAAAACACTCCCGAAATGGCGTTATCAGTACATTAGCCGGTACGATGAGCCGCTTGTTGATTATTGGTATGGTAATTATTACCGTAATCGTGACACAAGAGAAAAATTTCGTATTTTATATGCTACTTTTTTCTATTGTGTTTTACTTTGGTGTGATTGGCGTCAATGTTTGGCTGACGATGCCTCGGCAGTGGACCGGAGTTTGCCGGACGGATGGAACGCAGAATTAAAATGGATGAAATTTGTAACAATCAGTCAAACGCTCAAGAGCGGGATGAATCATGAACCTTGATATTGACAGCATTGCAGAACATGTGAACGACGCTCCTTCGTTCCATTTTTTTGACAAGCATATCGAGCTTCCGTTTTGGATCACAAAATATGGCGTCATTGAGCTGATCGTGGCATTGATGATGGTTGTCCTTTTTTTGACTTTTGCTCAAAAAATCAAAGGAGGAAAACAGCCGAAAGGACGTCTTTGGAACTTTCTTGAGGTTTTTCTCTTATATATCAGGGATAATGTGGTTCGGCCTTCCATTGGTCACAAAGAGGTTGCCGACCGTTATTTTCCTTATATTTGTACTTTGTTTTTCTTCGTTCTCGGCTGTAATCTTTTGGGATTGGTGCCGTTTCTCGGTTCTCCGACCGGTTCGTTTTCCGTCACGATTGTTCTGGCATTGTTCACTTTTCTGATAGGTGTCTGTTCCGGAATGAAAAAGTACGGTGCCGCCGGTTACTGGCTGGGTCAGGTTCCCAATGTGGAAATGCCGAAAGCGATGGCCTTTGTGGTCAAACCGATGTTGTTTGTGATTGAAGTTTTCGGTCTGTTGGTGAAGCACTCCGTGCTTGCCATACGGCTTTTAGCGAATATGTTTGCCGGTCACACGGTGGTTGCCGTGATTATGGCGTTTATTTCCGGGACAGCCGCGTTTGGTGCGGTTTGGTATCCGGTGGCCGCCGGAAGTATCGGTTTCAGTATTTGCATGAATATGTTGGAGTTGCTTGTCGCCTTTATCCAGGCGTACATCATATCGTTTCTTTCCGCACTGTATATCGGGATGGCGATCCACCAGCACTGACGATCTTGTGCTTTGGAATTGCCGTTTTGATTTTCAGTCCAGATTACCCTTTACAGTCCTTAAAAAGGAGAATTTCCGTGAATAAGTTTGTCAAAACCGCTTTGATTGCGTTCGCTTTTGCCGTGATTTTTGCCCCTGTTGCCGTTTTCGCACAGGAAGGTGAGACAGCCTCGGCGGCAGCCGCGACGGTTCCGCTTTTGAAAAATCTGATCAGTATTGGTGCCGCGCTAATCGTGATTGGTGCCGGTTACGGAATCGGCCGTATCGGTTCCAGTGCGGTGGAGTCGATGGCCCGTCAGCCGGAAGTTGCCGGCAGCATTCAGGGAGCCATGATTCTTTCCGCCGCTCTTATTGAAGGAGCCGCCATGTTCGGTTTGATTATTTGTCTCTTGGGTTACTTTGTTTAGTGTACGGTGACTTTTGCAGAGTTTCGTTGGATTTCACGCTTCAATCAAATTGGGGATTTGCCATGAAAAAGACCCGGAGATTTTTGGTTCTTCCTGTTGCGGTACCGCTCCTGCTCTTCACAGGAATGATGACGACGGGATCGGTGAACGTTTGTTTTGCGTCGGTCGTTCCGGCGGAAACAGAGGAATCCGGTCCTGCCGGACACGGTCATACGGAAGGCGAAAAACCGACTCTTAACCCGATGAGGACTTTGCCGACCAATTCGATACGGCAGAATCTTGCGCTGTGGACCATTGTTGTTTTCGGCGGATTGGTTCTGATCGTCGGGAAATTCGGTTTCAAACCGATCGCCAAAGCGCTCGACGAACGGGAAAAACAGATCGCGGACAATATTGCCGGCGCCGAACATGCCAACCAGGAAGCGAAAGAACTCCTCAAGCAGTATCAGACGAAACTTGCCGAAGCCGAAAGCGAGGTCAAAGCCATTGTTGATGCCGGAAAACAGGAAGCCGCCCGAGCCGGCGACGTGATTGTCGCCAAAGCGAAGGAGGCCGCCGAAGCGGAACGGATTCGTGCGGCCCGGGAAATTGAAGCCGCCACCGACGGGGCTTTGCAGGAGCTTGCCGACAGGAGTGCCGACCTTGCCGTTTCGCTTGCGGGAAAAATTTTGCATGAAAAGCTCAACAGAGAGTCTCATGCCGATCTGGTCCGCAACGCGGTCTCCGATTTTTCCAGGAATTGAACCAACCGAATCACTTGAAACGAAAACGCCATGTCAAAAACACCTCAAGAACAGGACGCTCAATTTGCCGCAAAAATTGACGCGGATGTTTCCGTCGAGAAAATCGCCGGTGTTTATGCCGAGGCTCTTTTGGGAGCCGTTCGGGAGAAGAAGGAGTCTGCCGATGCCATTCTTGAGGAGTTGGATTCGCTTTTGACCGATGTTTTTCCAGCGGTTCCGAAGTTTGAAGAGGTTCTTTTTTCCGCGACGGTTTCGCATGAGGAAAAAGTGTCTCTTCTCGACAGAACCCTCGGCCAACAGGCGTCCTTGACGTTTTTACATTTTTTGAAGGTTCTTTCGCGTCACGGGCGGATGGAAATTCTCCGTGCCGTGTCCCGTCAGAGCCATGTTCTCAACGACCGTCAGAAGGGACGTATTCCCGTGACGGTCACCACGGCCGCTGAAATGGAAGAGTCCGCCTTTTCCCAACTGGCCGAACGTCTTCGGGCAAAACTCGGAGGCGAACCGATCATTCACAGTGTCATCGACCCTGATGTGGTCGGTGGAATTGTCGTTCGCGTGGGAGACACCATTTACGATGCCTCCATCGCCACTCAACTCCGCAATGTGCGGCAAAATATGATTGTCAGGAGCGCCCATGAAATTCAAAGCCGACGAGATCGCTTCCGTAATACAGAAGGAAATTGAACAGTTTGAAACCCATATTGATGTCCGCGATGTCGGCCGTGTCCTTGAGGTCGGTGACGGAATCGCGATTGTTTACGGTCTGACCGGGGCCATGGCGGGAGAACTGATTGAATTTCCCAAAAGCCGTGTCCGCGGAATGGTATTCAATCTTGAAGAAAACAGTGTCGGTGTCATTCTTTTGGATGATTACCTCAAAATGCAGGAAGGGGACGAAGCCCAATCCACAGGGAAACTGTTGCAGGTTCCGGTCGGTGATGCCGTCCTTGGCCGTGTGATTGACCCGCTCGGAAATCCGGTCGACGGGAAGGGGCAGATTGTTTCCACAGAAACGCGGTTTGTCGAATACATGGCACCGGGCGTCTCGGACCGTCAGCCGGTGCGGGAATCCCTTCAGACCGGAATCAAAGCGATTGACGCCATTACGCCGATCGGCCGCGGACAGCGTGAGTTGATTATCGGCGACCGCAAAACCGGGAAAACCGCCATTTGTATCGACACGATCCTCAATCAAAAGGAAACCGGCGTCAAGTGTTTTTACGTCGCCATCGGTCAGAAAGAATCGACGGTTGCCGGAATCATTGAAACGTTGCGGATCAACGGAGCGTTGGATTACACCACGGTGGTCGTTGCGGGAGCGAGTTCTCCGGCGGCGCTTCAGTACATCGCGCCTTACGCCGGTTGTGCCATGGCCGAGTATTTCATGTTCAAAGGGGAACATGCTCTCGTAATTTACGACGACCTTTCCAAACAGGCCGTGGCGTACCGTCAGCTTTCCTTGTTGATGCGGCGTCCGCCGGGACGTGAAGCCTATCCGGGCGACATTTTTTACTGTCACAGCCGCTTGCTCGAACGTGCCGCAAAACTGTCGGCAGACCTGGGAGGCGGTTCTCTCACGGCTCTTCCGATCGTGGAAACGCTCGAAGGGGAAGTGTCGGCCTACATTCCGACCAACGTGATCTCGATCACGGACGGTCAGATTTATCTCCAGCCGGACCTTTTTTTCCGGGGCCAGCGTCCGGCAATGAATGTCGGAATTTCGGTCAGCCGTGTCGGTGGTTCCGCTCAGGTACCTGCGATGAAACAGGTTGCCGGCGGATTGCGGCTCGACCTTGCCGCGTTCCGTGAACTCGAAGCTTTTGCTCAGTTGGGGTCCGATCTCGACGCCGCAACGCAGTCTCAACTGGATCGCGGTTACCGCATGAACGAACTCCTCAAGCAGGGACTCTGTAGACCGATGCATGTCACGGATCAGATTTTCATGATTTATGCCGGAACACGCGGTTATCTCGATAAAATTGAAGTCGCACATATTCGTAAGTGGGAAAATGATTTCCTTGATTATATTCACTCGGAAAAACAGGACCTGTGGCAGAAAATCACGGAGGAAAAGAAGCTGAATGACGACATAAAATCGCAGATGGAAGCCGCAATGGATGCGTTCCATTCGCGTTTCATCAGGTGATTTTTCCTCGTGAAAGAAGATTGCAACTGATGACAGTTATATTATATCAGTGAGTGAATAATCATGGCAAAAGCAAGAGCACTTGACAGACGGCGGCGTTCCATCCGTAATACGCGGAAAATCACGCGGACGATGGAGCTTGTCGCCACCGCACAGTTCAAACGGGCGATGGATCGTGCCGTTGCGGCCAGTTCATACACACAGCGGATTGTTTCCCTGGTCAATGATCTTGCACACGCGGGAGCCTCGGTGACGCATCCCTTGCTTGAAGAACATGCCGAAACGAAGAATGCCGCTCTTTTGGTTTTGACGGCGAATCGCGGGATGTGCGGCGGTTACAACACCAATATGATCCGCATGTCCATGGCGCGATGGAAGGAACTTCAGAAAGAATTCGGCGAGGGTGCGGTCCTTGAAATTTCCGGAAAACGCGGTTTTTCCGCCTTTCGGTTCCGGGGCATTGAACCGCATCAAACCTACACCCAGTTTGAAGACAAACCGGCGTATGAGGAGGTTGATGAACTGGCGACACGGTATATTGAAGGGTATTACGCGGGGAAGATTGATCGGCTGGAAATCATTTACACCCGGTTTGTTTCCATGAGTAAGCAGGTTCCGGTTCATGAAATCCTCCTTCCGATGACGCGGTTGATTTCCGATGAGGATGTTACGGATTTTGTGTCGAAACCGTCTTCGGAAGGCGGAAAAAAGACCGAGGCGGACCTCAAGAAAGAAGCGGTGATTCGTGCCGCCCAGTCGAGGTTGAGTCTGTCGGGAAAAGCGAATATTCGGGAAGGCGGCGAGATTCCTTTTGATTTTTATCCGTCGGCACAAAGTGTCATGGAAGAGATTGTTCCAAGTGCGTTTCGGATCAAACTGTTCAAGTGCTTCCTTGACGCCGGAGTCAACGAACAGATCGCCCGTATGGTTGCGATGAAAGCGGCCACGGAAAACGCCGACCAGATCATCAGCATGTTGAACATGGCCTACAACCGTGCACGGCAAGGTCAGATCACCAACGAGATTCTCGAAGTGATCGGCGGCGCCAATGCACTGGGGTAGTGAAAATGGTGACCGGTGCGGGATTTCCGTTGATTTACAAGTGGAAACTTTCGCCTGTTTCGATATTTTTAGAGCGTCGGCTGTTTCAAAAACGGCCTTCACTCGTGAATGGGGGTTATATGGACGTTGCCGTGTGTCGCGTCAATGGGAATTAACTCCTGAAGTGTGGGTTGCCGATGTGGTTTTGTGACCATGTCAGCAGTGTGTCATTGTGGGAACTGCAGGGAAATGTCCCGGCGGTTCCATAAAAAATATCCTCCCCTTTTTTGAGATGAACCTCTATGAAAAACCTTAAGACATTTTTATCACTCTTTGCAGTCGCCCTTTTTGTGGCGGCGGCATGGATTGCTTCGCAAAAAGCATTTGCTCAGGATGAGCCCGTTGTTCCGGCAACAGAAACCGTTGTTCAAGCGGTGTCCGATAGTGCGGTAACCGCTACTGAAATCGTCACCGAATCGGAAGGCAAGTTTGTGGTTTTCTGGATTTTTGCCCTGCTTTGCTCCGCGGCGGCTCTTTATTTCGCTTTCAAATTCTACGGCGAAATGAAGAAATCCGACCCCGGAACTCAGGAAATGATCGACATCGCCAAAGCCGTTCAGGAAGGTGCTTACGCTTACCTGAAACAGCAGTACGTTGTGGTCGGAATATTCTTTGTGTTTATCTGTATTTTCCTGGGTATTCTTGCCTATGTCGGAGTGCAGAATCCGATTGTTCCGCTTGCGTTTCTGACCGGCGGAATTTTCTCCGGTCTGGCCGGTTTCTTCGGAATGAAGACGGCAACCTGGGCGTCCAACCGGACCGCCGCCGCCGCTCAAAAATCGCTCAATCAGGGACTCCAGGTGGCGTTCCGCAGCGGTGCCGTGATGGGATTGACCGTCGTCGGACTCGGACTTCTGGATATTGTTCTCTGGTTCGGAATCCTTTATGTTGTGTTCCCGCTCCTGTTCCACTGGCACATGGGACTGACGGAAATCACTGTGACGATGCTTTGCTTCGGAATGGGAGCTTCCAGTCAGGCACTTTTCGCCCGCGTCGGCGGCGGGATTTTCACGAAGGCCGCGGATGTCGGCGCCGACCTTGTCGGTAAAGTGGAAGCCGGGATTCCTGAAGACGACAAGCGCAACCCTGCCACGATTGCCGATAACGTCGGGGACAATGTCGGGGATGTCGCCGGGATGGGGGCCGACCTTTACGAGTCCTACTGCGGTTCGATTCTGGCAACGGCGGCTCTCGGTGTGGCGGCGTTTTCCGGTTCGTCGCTTGATATTCAAGGTCACTCGGCTCACATCATGCAGATGAATGCCTTGTTCCTGCCGATTATCCTTGCCGCGGTCGGAATCCTTCTTTCCATCGGCGGTGTTTTCCTTGTGAAAACGGAAGAAAACGCCACTCAGGGAACATTGCTTAAAGCTCTTGCCCGCGGTGTGAATATCTCCAGTCTCGCCATTGCGGTTTTGGCCATTATTCTCTCTTATACACTCCTTCCCGGTTACGGTTCCGTGGGATGGAGTGTCGTGATGGGATTGGCGGCCGGCTGGCTCATTGGAAAATGGACGGAATACTCGACCAGTGATGAATACAAACCGACCAAAGAACTCGCCGGTCAGGCTAAAACCGGCCCGGCCACCGTGATCATCGGCGGAATTGCCGACGGGATGCTCAGTGTCTGGTGCCCGGTCGTGATTGTCGGGATTGCGATGCTCCTTTCGTTTGGTTTTGCCTCGCAATGGCACTTCAGTGATATCACCTATTTCTCCATCGGTCTTTACGGAATCGGAATCGCCGCCGTCGGAATGCTCAGTACCCTTGGAATCACACTGGCCACGGATGCTTACGGTCCGATCGCCGATAACGCCGGCGGTAACGCGGAAATGTCCGGCCTTGATCCGGAAGTCCGCAAACGGACGGATGCTCTTGACTCTCTCGGCAACACCACCGCCGCAACCGGCAAGGGATTTGCCATCGGTTCCGCCGCTCTGACCGCTCTTGCTCTTCTCGCCGCGTATGTGGAGGAAGTCCGCGTCGGATTTGAACGCTGGGGTGACAGTGCGATTGTTCAGTTGATTGACTCCAAGCAAGATAATTTCCAACCCGGTTTTTACAAACTGAGTGAAACTTTCATTGTTCAGGCCAAGAAAGCGGAGAATTCTCAGGCGAAACTTCATGACGGTTATCAGATCGTGCCGTTCCTGCTTGTTCCCGGTCAACTTCCCGAAGAAACACGGGAAGAATGGAGAAAACTGCTTGTTGCACAGGAACCGGTTTTGATTTCTGAGGAAGGACTGGTTATCGAAGACCTTCCTGCGGTTACTGTTGCAAGCGGTGATGTCAAAGAAGCGGCCAGCTTTGCCGGTGTTGATCTGATTCACGTGAAATGGGCGTCAATGAAAGACTGGATGACCTACTACAGCTGCGACTTGATGAACCCGAAAGTGATTGTCGGTGTGTTCCTCGGCGCGATGGCGGTGTTCCTCTTCAGTGCTCTGACGATGAAAGCCGTCGGACGTGCGGCGTTCGGCATGGTGGAGGAAGTCCGCCGTCAATTCAAGGAAAAGCCGGGAATCATGAACTACACCGAAAAACCGGATTACCGGGAACCGGTACGTATCAGTACGGCTGCCGCGCAAAGGGAAATGATTGTGCCGTCCGTGATCGGTTTGGTTCTTCCGCTGCTCACAGGATTGATTCTCGGTGTTTCCGGTGTGATCGGTCTTCTGATTGGAACGCTGACCACAGGTTTCTGCGTGGCGGTTTTCATGGCCAACGCCGGCGGAAGCTGGGATAACGCCAAGAAGTACATCGAAGCCGGTCACCTCGGAGGAAAAGGAAGCGATGCGCACAAAGCCGCTGTCGTGGGCGATACCGTCGGCGACCCGTTCAAAGACACCAGCGGTCCGAGTTTGAATATCCTCATCAAGCTCATGAATATGGTCAGTGTCGTGGCTGCCGGATTCATTGTCCGGTTCAGTCTTGAAGCATTGGGCTGGTTCTAGGTTGGGAATTCGTTTCCCCGGAGGAAATTTTCACCTCCGGGGGAATGAATCTATTGTCATGGAGTTTCAGCCGCAATGAGACGAAGCTGAAGCCGTAAAATATGAGACTTACAATATTGAATGATCATTAATTTCAGGTTGAAGAAAACATGAGTACAACGACCGAAAAAAATATTGGCCGCATCACCCAGGTGATCGGTTCGACCTTTGACGCGGAATTTGCAGAAAACCACCTCCCTGCCATCTTTAACGCGGTCAAAATCGACAGTGAACAAAAAGGTGTTGTGATTCATCTGACAGGTGAAGTCCAGCAGCATCTCGGAGGCGGTCGTGTGCGGTGTGTGGCACTGGGAAGTACGGACGGTCTCGTGCGGGGAATGGAGTGTCTCGACACAGGTTCCCCGGTGACGGTTCCGGTCGGAAAAGAGACGCTCGGGCGTGTCTTCAATCTGCTTGGGGAGCCGATTGACAAGCGGGGACCGGTTCATGTCTCCGAATTTCGTCCGATTCATCAGGACCCACCGAAACTCGTGGAGCTTTCCACCAAAACGGAAATCTTTCCGACCGGTATCAAAGTCATTGACCTTTTGACGCCGTTTATCCGCGGCGGTAAGGCGGGATTGTTCGGCGGTGCCGGACTCGGAAAAACGGTGATTCTTCAGGAACTCATCGCCCGCATTGCAAGTGCTCACGGAGGTTCGTCCGTTTTTGCCGGTGTCGGGGAACGTACCCGCGAAGGAAACGACCTTTGGCTCGAAATGCAGGAAGCGGAAATCGGCGACACAGGCCGCAAAGTCATGGAACAAACGACGATGGTGTTCGGTCAGATGAACGAGCCGCCGGGAAGCCGTCTTCGCGTGGCTCTTTCCGCACTGACCATGGCGGAGTATTTTCGTGACACCACCGGAACCGATGTTCTGTTGTTTATCGACAATATCTTCCGTTTCTCGCAGGCCGGGAGTGAAGTCTCCGCTCTTCTCGGACGCATGCCGTCCGCAGTGGGGTATCAGCCGACGCTTGCCAGTGAAATGGGAACACTTCAGGAACGGATTGCGTCCACCGACAAAGGAGCGATCACTTCGGTGCAGGCGGTGTACGTTCCGGCGGACGACCCGACGGATCCGGCTCCGGCCACGGCATTCGGTCAGCTTGACGCCTTCATTTATCTGGAACGTGCGATTTCGGAAAAAGGGATTTATCCGGCGGTTGATCCGCTTGCTTCTTCCAGCCGCGTGCTTGATCCGCAGTATGTCGGGGAACGGCATTACGCTTGTGCCCGAAATGTGCAGCAGACTCTTCAGCGGTACCGCGAACTTCAGGACATCATCGCCATTCTCGGTGTGGACGAGCTTTCCGAGGAAGACAAACTTGTGGTGCTTCGGGCGCGCCGTATGGAACGGTTCCTGTCGCAGCCGTTCCTTGTCGCCGAAGCCTTCACCGGGAAGAAAGGGGAAATCACGCCGCTCGAAGACACGATCCGGTCGTTTGAGGAGATTGCCTCCGGAAAATGGGATCATTTGCCCGAACAGGCCTTCATGTATGTCGGAGCTATCGAACAGGCGGCGGAGCAGGCGGAACGAATGGCTGCGGAAGCAAAGAAAAAGTAAAGCCGAACAGGTGAAAACATGAAATGTATTGTTGTGACCCCGGACAAAACGGTTTTGGATGTGGAAGCGTCGTTCGTGGCGTTGCCGTTGGTTGACGGTGAAATCGGAATCGGCCCGAAACATACGCCGATTATCGGACGGCTCGGTTATGGTGAACTCCGTATCAAGTCCGGTTCCGATACAAAAGCCTATTATGTGGAAAGCGGATTTGTCGAAGTCCTCAACGATGTTGTAACGCTTTTGACCGACAGTGCCATTGAAGCGAGTGACATTGATCTGGACTCGTCGCAACAGGTTCTCACAGAAGCACTTGCGAAACCGGCTCATAACGAAGCCCTCACCACACTCAAGGAACAGAGTGTCGCGGCGGCCCGGGCACAGCGTCGAATCGCTCAGAAACGTGCCCTCCAGTAGAATTTCTCGTAAATGTTAAGCGAAGAACGGTTCGGCCTTCTTCGCTTTTTTTGTCTTACAGCTTCCTTGCGGAGAGACGGAAATGGAAAAGAAAGAATTGATTGTTCCGCGAACACTCAAAGGGTTCCGCGATTACCTACCGGAAATGATGATTTCCCGTGAGCGGATCATGGAAACCGCCCGAACGGTTTACCGTTCTTACGGTTTTGCTCCCATTGATACACCGGCACTCGAATATTTCGAAATTCTTTCCGGCAAGGGAAGTGACGAGACCGACAAGCAGCTCTACCATTTTGAGGATCACGGCGGTCGGAAGGTCGGGTTGCGGTTTGACCTGACGGTGCCGTTTGCACGCTTTGCCGCTCAGCATATTCCCCGGCTTGGAACGCCGTTCAAGCGGTATCACATTGCACCGGTCTGGCGTGGCGAAAATACACAAACAGGGCGTTACAGGGAGTTTGTGCAATGTGATTTTGACACCATCGGGACCACCTCCATCGTATCAGACATCGAAACGGCATTGGTGATTCACGATCTTCTGGACGCGATCGGATTTGAAAATCAATACACAATCCGAATCAATAACCGGCTGATTCTTTCGGGACTTCTGGAAAAACTCGGACTTTCGGAGAAAACGGTGCCGGTATTACGGGCGTTGGATAAACTGGCCAAAGCAGGACGGGAAAAAGTTGCTCAGGAGATGGCCGAAACAGCGAATGCGACCCCCGATCAGACGAATGCTCTCCTGAATTTTGCCGAACTCAAAGGGACAAACAATGAAGTTCTCCCTTCTCTTTCACGAATACTGACCTCAAATCCGCAGGGGGAAGAGGGAATTGAAAAGCTGAATACGATTTTGCATGAAATTCATTCCGCCGGAATATCGGAAGAGTCTGTCGTGATTGACGTATCCATTGCCCGCGGTTTGGATTATTACACCGGCACGATTTATGAAACCTTTCTCCGCGAACTCCCCACCATTGGAAGCGTTTGCAGCGGAGGACGTTACGACAATCTCGCCGGATTGTACACTAAACTGCCGCTTCCGGGGATTGGAGCGTCGCTCGGCTTGGACCGTCTGCTCGCCGCAATGGAGGAACTCGGCAGAATCGAAAAAGTCAGCACACCGGCCAGGGTTTTTCTCCCGTTTTTTGCGGAAGAACGGCTTCATGATTATCTGGAAATTGCCGCAAAACTCCGAAAGAGCGGTGTGACCGTCGAATTCTATCCTGAAGCGAAGAAACTGGGAACGCAACTCAAATACGCCGACAAACGCGGATTTGTCTTTGTTCTTGTGATTGGTTCGGAGGAGTTTGACCGGGGGATTTGTCAACTCAAAAACATGAAAACCGGTGAAACGGAAGAAATCCTCCTCACCGATCTCGTCTCACGGCTGATGACTTTACCGGCGAAAACATGAGAGTGCTGATACAAAAAGAGATGAGATTATGTATCGCACTTATCTCATGGTCACTACGTTCCATTCGGTCGCGAGCCGCGACGGGCGGTTTGCTCACGCTTACTACGTTCGGTTCGCTTCCAATGGACAATCTTTTCCAATTACATTCTCGTTGTTCCACCGGTTGATTCCAGCGATCATCGGAAGCGGTAAAAATATCAAAATTTTGTTAAAAAAAGTCAAAAATTTTTCCTTTCGGACTTCACAAAACCATATTTTTGGTGAAATAGAGAAAGTTGATAATTTTTGTTCCCTTATCCGATAAAATTTGATACTGACCAGTAGCATTTGTCAAAGTATCCGGTAGAGGCCTGTGGGCTAAACTTGACCCATAAAATCGAACATTTCCCTATAGTCGTAGAGGGTGTAAAATTTCTGTAGGCCTCGCCAAACTGTTTTGACGCCGGGCGGACCGTCACTGGGCGCGCCGGGGGCCGCCGAGATTGCCTATATGCTCCACCGCTTCCGCTATCGTGTATGGTTTTTTAGGCGCTTCCTTCGTTCTGTTCGCTACACCATACAACACGTTCCATTCCTCTTCGTCAAACAGTATCGTGCACGGCAGTTCAGGGTTTACCCGCGCTATAGAGGTCAGGTTCATAATAAATACCGCAATAACCGAATACATCACTATCAGCGTCTTGGTTTTCTCC
>JAISQK010000283.1 GCA_031274255.1 Planctomycetaceae bacterium
GCCGAAGGCAAACGTTGTTACGTTCGTTGATACCAGCGACCAACGGGAGCGGGTCATTGCTTCGGGACGGCAGTCCCATCAGGGATGCAACGCCCTCGCGTTGCCGGTCGCTGGAGTCCATCGGCGGAACAACGTTACCATCGGAAGCCTAATGTCTACAGCCTATCGTCTAACGCCTGCCCCAGAAGGCCGAATGGAACGCAGTCGGGAGGCGATCGCCCGCCGGGGCTTCCCGGCAGGTTTATCGGATTTCGTCCAGGCTCACGGCGGATTTCCGCTCCGCCGCAACAAGCGCCGCCTCCAGAACCCGCTGCGTCTGATACGCGTCTTCAAAATCAGGAAGCGGAACCGTCGGCGTCTGACCGTCCAACTGAAGCAGAATGTCGTAGGCCATGCTGATGAAGCCGTGTTCATAGCCGATCAGGTGGCCGTCCGGCCAGTAATTCGCCACATACGGATGGTCGCCGCCGTGCGTGCAGAGGATCTCCGTCCAACCCTGAACCGCCCGCGGACGGGTCGCGTCATAATAAGTGAGGACGTTCATCTTCTCGAAGTTGAACTTCAGCGACCCCTTGGTCCCGTTGATTTCAAAACCGTTGGCATTGAGATTTCCCGTCGCCTGACGCGCCGCCTCGTAAGTTCCAATGGCTCCGTTGTCGTAGCGGACAATAAATGCCACGGCGTCATCCACCGTCACGTCGCCGTACTGCACCGACTCGCTGCCGGTCTTGGCGTAACGCAACTGCTCGTCGGTCATCTGGATTCCGCCGCCGCTGTCGGGGCCGAGAATCTTACGCTTCTTGACAAACGTCTCCGCCACCGCGCCGCTCACTTCCGTCACGGTAAGCCCCGAAATAAAACGCGTCATGTCAACAATGTGAGCGTTGAGGTCGCCGTGGGCTCCGGAACCGGCCAGCTCCTTCTTGAACCGCCACGCAAACGGCACCGACTCGTCCGCCCAGTCCTGAAGATAGCTCGCGCGGATGTGCCGGATTTCCCCGATCACGCCGTCATGAACAAGCTTGTACGCCAACGCCACGGCCGGCGCCCGGCGGTAACAAAACCAGACAAACGTGTCGATTCCCGCTTTTTGAGCGGCTTCCGCCATTTCACGAGCCTCCGCAAGCGTTCCCGCCACCGGCTTTTCACAGGCACACGCCTTGCCCGCCGCCAGTGCCGCCTTCGCGACAGGGGCGTGCATGAAGTTGGGCGTCACCACATCCACAAGACCGATTTCCGGATTTTTCACAACATTCTCCCAGTCGGTGGACGCATGGTTCCAGTCCCAGCGGTTCGCGAATGCCTGAGGATTCTCAAACTCCTGACCGCAGACCGTATGCAGCACCGCCTTCCTGGACGGCGCGAAATAACGGTTGACCTGCCCCCACGCCACGGAATGGGAACGTCCCATGAACCCCTGACCGACCATTGCCACATTCAGATTTTTTGTCATGCTTTCTATTCTCCTTTTATTGGGAATACGGTATGATTAGTTTTTGTGAATTTTCCAACAGGCTAGTTGTACCGTATTTTCCACTTTTTTTCAACCGTCCGGCTGATGTTTTCAAAATTTTCTCTCTTTTTCCGGCTCCGGCAGGCCGCTCTGCTGACACTGTGGGGAGTCTTTTTCCTTCTCGCCGCCGGTCTTCTGACCGCTCCGCCGCAAAATTTCCCGGAAAAAGAGGCACTGATGACGGCACCGATCCTCGGATTGACGCTTTTTTGTCATATTTTTTCCAAACGGAGCCGGAAAAGCGATTTTCTGAACGCGGTTCCCGGGACACTCCTCATGCTGCTTTTTCTGGCGGTCTCCTTTAGGGAAATCTCCTCCGACGGAATGGTGATGCTTCCGGCGGTCCTCTTTTTGACGCAGGAAATCGTTGTGTTAGGGCTGAAATACAGGAAACGGCCGGAAAAACATTCCGCGAATCCTTCCCCGAAGCCGACGGACGGACTTCAGTATGTTCTGGAAAAAAAAGCGGCGCAGCTCCGTTGCCGGATTCATGTCACGCCGGAGGCCGGCAAAAATCCGACAACGGTCCACATTCCGTTTTGTCCGCCGTTTGAAACGGTGCCGCATGTCCGGGTCCGGCATCCGCTGCGTGTTCAGGTCGGTCTGATGCGGGTGATGTGTCACGGAATACGGTTTGAAGTCAAGCCGCTTACCGAAGGGGATTTCCAAATGGAACTTTTGATTCAAGAATGAAAGTCACAAGGGGAGGCTCGAAGCGAAACCGCCCGGCTTCCGTCAGCCCTACCACGGATTGGTCATCATATTGACAATCTGATCGGCCATTTTGTCGATGCTTTCCTGCGATGCCGTGGCGTAAGACTGCCCCATTTCCGCCACGAGGTAGGAGCCGGTTTCGATGTCCACTTCGATCGGCTCCAGACTCCGAATCATGTTTCCGCGGTGATCACGCCACTCGACAAGAACGGTCAGGTTGAGATTCTTTTGCCGCGGTCCGTTGTAATCGTCGGCAATCGAAACGTATTGCGTGTCGGAAACAATGCGTCCGGCAAGAGTCGTGTCCGCAGAGGGACGTCCGACGACCTTGAACGGTGTCCGGGCTTCAATCCGCTTGCAGACGGCTTCGGTAAGCCGCTCTCCCAATTGACGCCGGTAACTGTCGCACATGAAAACCGGCACATGCACCGTCTTCACATCGCGGCGGTACAAAGACTCCGTTCCGACGTGATAACCGGCACATCCTGTCATGAAAACAAGAAGCAGACTCAAAACGGCTCCCGTAAGTTGTGATGGCGTCATCGGACACGGACCTCGCCGGATTCTTCACTTTTCGCTTTCGCAAGGAACGGTATCCGCGACTTGATTCCCTGCGCGATGGTCGGCGGTTCATCAGGAAAGCCGCCGATCTCCGTGAGCCGCTGTTCGGCACGCCCCGCCAATTGCGTCGCCGGATATTCCTTCAGAATCCTTTGATATTCCAGCCGCGCCGCCGCGTAATACTTTTGTTTCTCGTAATACTGTCCGAGCGCCCAGCGGTGATTCGCCGCGTCTTCAAGAATGTCATCACGTATTTCCACGAGTTTGGTGCGATCCTCCTTGAGTGCGGTCCCGTACTGATTGAGCGTCTGATCGGCGAGAACTTTGGCACTTTCAAGAGGGGCCGCGTTGTACTCCGCTCCGTCGCCGGCCAGCCTCCGGCAGTAAACCTCCAGATAACAGGCACGTGACACATACTCCTGTTTTCTCGCATGTTCACGAAGCTGCTGGAACCAGAAAGCGGCGTCGGTGAATTGCTTGTCTCCCTGATTTTTTCCCTGATTCATGTAGGCAAACCCGAGTTGCAGCATGCTTTCATCGGAAAGCGGTCCGGCAGGGTCGTTGATGGTAATGGACTTGTACGCTTTAACGGCGGCTCCAAAGGTGTCGAACCGCGGACGGCTCTTGTCGGTCGCGTTAAAATAGGACGCTCCGTTTTCCTGACATTTGGTCCAGTAACCGGCAATCTCATAAATCCGTTTGACGGCCGTGTCCTTGTGTTTGCTCTGAAAATTGGAAATCAGACGGTCGAAGTTTTCAAACGACTTGCAATACTCCTTCTCCATATGATAACATTCTCCGGCAAAGTACCTTGCATCCTCTTCGAGTACGGTGTCCGGCCAGCGTTTCGCGGCAAACTCGAACTTTTTCGCGGCGTCGTGAAATTTTTCTGCGGCCATGAGTCTGCGGGCCTCTTCCATTGCCGCTTCCGCTTTTTTCTGATCGGGACCGAGTCCGACCCATTTTTTCGATTCCTGAAAAAACGTCACCGGGTCAAGCAGCATCCAGTCGAACCCTTTTTTCTCGTCCGCTTCCCAGGAATACATGTCCTTGTTCTGTTCCTGTGCTTTGTCATACATGTCGAAAGAAACCTGTGAAACGGACTGTTTGTTCGGATTTTTTTCGAGCCGGGCAAGGAACGGTCCCCGTGAGTCCGGCAGCGGTTTCATCCAGGCGGGATCGGTCTTGCTCTTCCTTGCATTTTGAATCGCCTGCCACTTTCGGACTTCTTCTTCGGCACTCCGTTCCGCACTGCTTTTCGGGGTTGCCGGCCATTCCGGTTCCGCTGACGGTTTTTCCTCATAACCAGGCGGTAAGGACATTTCCGACGGCATGTTTCCCGGCATCGGCGGAAGCGATGTATTCATGTCAATACGGGGAACCATCACCTGCGGAATCGGCTGTGAAGATTGTGGCGATAATGCCTGCGGCGGTTGATACGACGGCTGCGGAATAAACGGCGTCGCGGCATAACCGGAAGTTTCCTGATGGGAAGGAGTCAGAGGGGACGGCGGATTCTGCATGAGCGGCTGCGGCGTTTGCTGTGCTGACACGGGGACTGCCGTATCGGGTACGGAAGATTGCGGCTGCAATGGAAATTGACCGGACACGGAATCCTGAAAAAACAGGAATACCGGAAGTAACAGAAATAAATCAATCCGTATTATTTTGGACATCCTTGTCCCTTTCCGCCATGGTTTTGAAGTAATCAAACATCTTCGGACGTTTTCCGAGAAGATGACTGATATAATGGTTCAACAACTGCCGCATTTGCCGCAGGACCGGCAAGGAAACGGAGTTCCAAAGCGGGGCCGGCAGCTCCGCCATTTTGATCACCGTACTCGCCAGTTCTGCGGAAATCACCATCAAATGCGGTTTCCCGACACGGCATTCCGAACAAATCACACCGCCGTCGATCGGGGTAAAGGTCATTGTCCGGCCTGGGTTTTCCGGCATTTTGCCTCCGCACTGCACGCACGCCTCCAGTGAGGGAAACATCCCGATTTCCTGAAGGAGCCGCCACTCGAACCGCATCAGACACGGCATCACCCGAACACCGTCCGCCAATAATTTCAATGTCTCGGCGGCCTCATCATATAGTTCCGGCTGCGGATTTCCTTCAACGGTCGTGTTTTCCAGAAGCTCAATCACGTAATATCCGGCGTACATTCCGGAAAAATTCCGCTCCTCAGGACAAAACCTCCGGTGAAGTTTCGCCTCGGTCAGCAAGTCAAGGGCACCTCCCCGCTTGGGAATGAATGTTACAAAAGTTTGAGCCATCAGGTCAAGAGCAGATTCAAAGGGTCCCTTGAGACGTCTTCCGCCTTTCGCCAAAGTGTGTATTTTCCCGAAATTCCTCGAGAAAAACGTGACAATAAGGCTTGTCTCACTGAAATCGACCGTTCGTAAGACAATGGCTTCCGTTTTATGATACATAAATCACTAAATATCACCATTTTCATGGAGTCTCGCGACAATTTCCCTGATTTTTGATTCGTCATTCTTATTGGCAATGAGCGTCCCGTTGACTGTTTGAATCACAATAAGATTTTCCACTCCGACAAGAGCAATCACCTGACGTTCATCATCACACCGCACGATATTGTTGCTGGAATCAATGGTCATCATCTTACAGCAGCTTTGCAAATTACCGTATTCATCAATTTTATCACGATTGATTTCTCTCAGTGCCGACCAGCTTCCGATGTCGTTCCACTGAAACGGAGCATCAATACAGCGTATATTGCCTGATCTTCCTTCGTGTTCAAGAACAGCGTAATCAATGGAAAAACGGTCGATTGCGTGAAATTCTTTTTCCAGGATTTCAGGAAAATTTGCTTCGCTGATGTATTCGGCAATCTTTTGCAAATGTGCTCCCATTTTGGGTTGATATTTGCAGATCAGGTCGAGAATTCTTCCCGCTTTCCAGACAAAAATTCCGGTATTCCAGCGAAAATTCCCTGACGCTGCAAAATTCTCCACTGTCAGAATGTCCGGCTTTTCATGAAATCGCAGCACTTGACGAACCGATGTGAGGTTTGCCCATTTTCGGGCGGTTGATGGATCCCATTTTTCGCCGCACTCGATATATCCGAAAGCCGTTGAGGGAAAATTCGGTCTAACACCAAGCAGCACAAGCTGTTCCGGTGATTCTTCGACGAGTTCCGCCGCAAACCGGAGCGTGTCGCGAAACAGACGGACAGGCTCAATCAAGTGGTCGGCGGGAAGAACGATCATTGTGGCATCGGGATCGTTTCGGAGGAGGGAGATTGCTGTAAGTCCTATACATGGTGCGGTGTTACGTGAAACAGGTTCCAAAAGCACATTTTCAATACGAATATCGGAAAATGTCTGTTGGACGAGCGGCAACATCGACTTTCCCGCAACAATAATAATACGTGACGGATCAACCAAACCGAAAAGCCGGTCGTAAGTCGCCCGAATTAATGGCGTGTCCCCTTGAAAGGTCAGGAACGGCTTCGGCTTTTCAGGTGTACTTTCAGGCCAAAGCCGCGTTCCGTTTCCGCCAGCCATGATGACTACATATATCATAAAATTTATGGCTCTTTCTAGGCAGAGTCGTCAATAGTTTTCGCTCCAAATGGCAATACAACGAATAGGGACGGTCGCAAGAAAAGATGCGGTGTTTTTTGCATAACGAGTCGCAATGTCACGCCAGCGTTTCAGGTACAAAAAGGCGTTTTCAACCCAATGACGTTTTTTGGACTACTCTTTGTCATACGCACGTTGTTCCTTGCGGTTTTTCCCGGGCGGAATCACCGCAGTCATTCGCGATGCCAGAGCAGTATCAAGGAGCGAGTTGGTATCGTAGCCGCGACCGGTAAGCAAAAACCGTGCGTCAATCCCTTCGATCAGACGTTCTCCCAACTTGCAATCCGCGACGGGAAGCGTGCCGCTTCACCGCCCATCGCAAGCGGATAGAAACATCGCACATCCACGGCCAAGTGGATTTTGGTATTGAGCCCCCTTTTGTCCATTCCATGTTCTGGTTTCCTCCGACCGCACCGGGGTACACCTCGACATGACTCGCATCAATCATCAACCATTCAAAATCGGGCTCTTTGACCGGCAACTCAAGTCATCTTTCCCACACACCCTTGTCACGTCGGCGGCAAAATCGGCGATTTTTCCAACTGCCGTAATCCGGGGGCAAATCTCGCCACGGTGCCCCCGTGCGTAAGGCCCAAACGCCGGTAATCCGACCGGCAAAAACAGGCGTTGAGGAATTGACGATTGTCGCGGACATTGCCACCCCATGTGCCTTTGCCGTCCAGGCAGATGGTCTTCGAGTAATGCCTACATTGCGTCCGAAATGTTATGCTGATGATAAGACGCGTCCATCTAAGCTGTTTTATCTGGTTTGAGTACAAACTCCATTTTCTTTTGATTATAACACTCTGACTTTCCTCCGTCAACTCGTGACGACACTGTCTAGTCCCCTGACCCAAATAGGCCAGGTAGGACTTGAACCCACGACCAAGTGATTATGAGTACCCTGCTAGATAGGTAATATGACTAGAATAGATAGAATTAAGATCGGGGAAAAAAAT
>JAISQK010000032.1 GCA_031274255.1 Planctomycetaceae bacterium
CCCGAGGTGAAAACTTCATAGAGAACGTATCCGGCGTAAAGAATGCTCACCATGGCCACAAACAGTCCGAAATAGGTAATCCAGCGGAGCGGTGAAACGGAAAAACTCGTGATGCCGTCAATGGAAAGTTTGAGGAGTTTTCCCGGAGAAAATTTTGTTTTGCCTGCAAAACGCGGCTTGGTTGCAAATGGGATTCCGATCTGCCGGAAACCAAGCCAGGCAATCATCGCTCGTAAAAACCGGGAACTTTCCTCCATCGTGTTAATGTAATCAACGATTTTCCGGTCAAGGAGTCGAAAGTCGGAAAGTCCTTCCGGCATGGAAAGTCTGGAAAAATGATTCATCATTTTTGAAAACATCGCCGATGTCCGGCGTTTCAGTGTTCCGGTTTCATTTCCGTAACTTCGTATCGTATAAACACTGTGATACCCTTCTTTCCAGAGCCGCACCATTTCCGGAATCAATTCCGGCGGATGCTGCAAGTCGGAATCCATCACGATCACGGCATTTCCGCACGAAAATTTCAATCCTGCAGAGGCTGCCGCCTGATTTCCGAAATTCCTCGAAAAACGGAGAACCTTGATCCGTTTGTCACGGGCATGCAACGCCTGCAGCACCTCCGGCGACCTGTCCGAACTGCCGTCATCCACGAAGAGGATTTCCCAGGAATCCGTGATTTGTTCCAACTGCGAGGTCACCGCTTCGGCAAACGCTTCCAAACCGGCCTCCTCGTTAAAAACCGGTGCGACAATCGAAATTTCGACCGCTTCCCGCCGGGGAACGTCCCTAAAAGCCGAACCGGTCCCGGGAATTTCGTGCGGGTGGGAAATCTCGGCGGAATAAGAGTGTAACATAGGAATTTGAACAATCTGACGTGAAGGAGTCATACCGCTCCCGGATTTTGGGGAACATCCCGAAATCAGGGAGAAACATCAACGGATGCGGAGTATACAAAACTCCCGCGATTCCGGCAAGAGCAATTTTCTGCCAACGTAGCACGCTGGCACGGTCGTGAGCCGCGACGCCAACGCGAGGGCGTTGGATCCCGGTAGGCTCACGCTCACTTCGTTCGGTTCGCTTCCGATGGAGAATCTTTCTATACCTTACAACGTCATTAATTGCCCCTTTTTAAGGTTTTGGAAATTGAGTTGCATGAGTGTGGCAAGTTCGGATTGATAATCGTGTTGGACAATGCACGCTATCAACATTGCAAACTCGTGGAGGGCTTGGCGAAGGACTTGGGAATCACGTTACAATTTCTTCCAAGTTATTCCCCGAATTTGGATTGGATGGAACGATTATGAAAATTTGTCAAGAAGAAATGTCTGGACAATATTTACTACGAAACCTTCGAGGAGTTCACTTCGGGTATCAATCATTGCCTGAGCCGTGTCGAAACCGATTATCAATCCGAACTCGACACTCTCATGAAACTCAATTTCCAAAACCTTAAAAAGAGTCAATTAATGCCGTTGTAAAGTGTATTTCTACCGCTGCGGCAGTCCTGGCTGTTCCCATGATGAAGTGTTGAATTATGCGATGTTTTACGGCGGCGGCAATCTGATGATAAAGACCGAAAAATTGCTATTGACTCCACGGATTACGATGGCTATTATTACAAATATCATGACGGTTATGATGATTAATTACAGTAATAATGTATCGGTCACAAATCCAGATCAGTCGTGCATGTCGGGAATTTTTTTACAGCGGTGACAGCTTGTTTTTGTTGTACTGTATTCTTATGACAATGATAACGGCGGTACGAATCAAACATAACCCCGGTGAATGGAAACGCTATCAGTATTGCTGTTGTTTTCACCACAGAAGACGACAGAGTAGAAGTAAAAAATAAAGATCTAGCAGCCGGTTAAATGGAAGGTTTTTCAACATTAATAATAACTATTTTTAATAAATTATGAAAATAAAACAGACATTGATTTTGACAAATTGATGGATTTACCAGACAAAAAGTCTATTACAAATCCTGATGAATACTTATGAACAAATCAGATTATAGGATAGGGATGTAATCACCAGATATAGATTAAAAAATATCAAATTATGTTGTACCATAATATTAAAATAAACAACTCAACAAAAAAAGAATTATATGAAATTCAATTTTTCGAGTGTATTGATTCAAATCTTATCTATAGGAATACATATTTGGCAAGTGAAAAAAATGATGTAAAAAGTATTCTTGAAGAATATCGTCATGAACATGGTCAAACGATTGCGTTAATGATTTTATGGGATGGTAATTTGTTTTGGCACAAGGATGAAAACATTTTCCAGATATGGGAGCCATCAAGTTTTTTCTGGGAGAACAAAACCGTAGAGTTTGGTTGTGACCAAGTGACCTATTATCATAAAAAAAGGTATAAGTTAAAACTTCATGCAACAAAAGAGAATATCCAAATACCAAAAATTTTTGGTAAAAAGATTTACCGTGTCAATGACTATCAAATTCTCACCAATTGGAGGGGAAAATATGGCTATTATTCCGGTTTGGCTGTTTTGGATAACAACAAAATTAGAAACAACAAGATTCTTTCTGTATGGAATTATCATGCGAATTCGCCGTTTTTGGATAGTTATTACGAAGAAGACGATGATTTGATTTGGATGAAACAGGTTGCCCCGGAATTTGCCGCATTTCTTGGTTATCAATGGATTGATAAACTTCATCAATAAATCAATTGGAATGGAATAGAATTAGGAAATATTCATGTCACACACACGATGGGAAAACGATTTGATTCGGTATTTTACTGAGTTTCGCGATGTTCAACACGAGGTCTTGGCTCTCCTTGAGCGGAATCAGAAATTGCTGGCGGCAGCGGATGCCGCAGGAATTGAACAACTGTCGCAGGAAGAGAGTCTGGCAATTGAGAAACTGCACGAGTGTCAGCAGAAACGTGAAAAACTTCTGCAATATGCGAAGGCGGAAAATTTGCCGTGTGATTCGCTTGAGTCGCTTGCAGCGCATGTGGTGAAGGAACGGAAGCCGGAATTTGTTCAACTTATCGAGGACGTGAGTCACAAAATGCGGCATCTGCAACTGTGCGGCATGACCAACTGGATCATCACACAGAGGTCGCTGAATCATTTTTCGCAGCTTCTGGAAATCATTACGACACGAGGCCGCGGCAAATCCACCTACACACGTCATCATGTCCGCAATCCCGGTATGAACGGCGGTGCCATCGTTGACCGTAAGGCGTGAATTTGCGTTTGTGAAGGAACGGATCACAGATGCTGATAAAAACAAGACATTCAGGGTGAAAATCAATGGGACTTTTCAATTCTTTGCAAGTGGCAAGCGGAGCACTCAACGCCAATTCCTACGGGATTCAGGTGGTGGGGCAGAATCTTGCAAACGTGGATACGCCGGGTTATGTCCGCGAACAGGTGCTTTACTCGGCGTCCGGCACGCTCAACAAGGGAAATGCGGCTGTCGGAACCGGTGTTCAGGTCAACGGCGTGATCCAGATGATCGATCAGTATCTTGAAGAACGGCTTCGTTCCTCAATGAGCGATACGATGAATTCCTCCACGCAGTCGAAAGCGTATTCCGATCTTGAGGCACTGATCGGCGAGTTTGAGTCCAACGGCATCACAACATCCATGGCAGAATTTTTCAATCTGATCGGAAATGTTCTCAATCAGCCGGAGAATCTTTCTTACAGACAGCAGGTTGCCGGTGCCGGTGAAAGTCTTGCCTATCAGATTTCGACGTTGAGTCAGCAGCTTCTGAAAATCCAGGTGGACCTCAATCGTCAGGTGGAGGACACCGCGAAAACGATCAACCGGCTCACCGAAACCATTCAAAGTCTTAATGTGGAGATCGCCCGAATCGAAGCGGGAAAAAACGGCTCGACCGAAGCGGTGGGATTGCGTGATCAGCGGATTGCGGCTCTCGCGGAACTGTCCAAAATCGTCAACATCCGGACGCATGAAGACGCAGGCACAGGGATTGTCTCGGTATTTTGCGGCTCCACACCGTTGATCGTCGAAGGGACCCGGCGTGAAGTCTGCGTCACCTACAACAATGAAACCGACAGCGATTTGAGCGTCGCGGAAATACGCATCACGGAAACGAAGTCCAAACTTGATGTCACCGGCGGAACGCTCAGCGGTCTGTACAAATCACGGGACGAGATTCTCGGCGGTTTTTCGCGGCAACTGGACGAATACGCCAACGCTTTAATCAATGAGTTCAACAAGATTTTCTGTTCGGGACAGGGACTCACCGGTTATGACACGCTCACGAGTCTTGAAACGGTGAGCGATCCGAATTTGCCGCTGAACAAATCGGGGCTGACGTATTCTCCGGTCAACGGGGCGTTCAATATTCTTGTGCATAACAAAATCTCTGACACCACCACGACAAACCGGATTGATGTGCCGCTTGACACCACGATTTCCGGCGACGGATTGACTTTACAAGGTCTTGCCGACGCGATCAACAGCGTAGACGGGGTGACGGCGAGAATCACGACGGATAACCGGCTGGAAATTCAGGTCGAGTCGGAGGATGTGGAATTTGCGTTCAGCGACGACACCAGCGGAGTGCTTGCGGCACTTGGAATCAATGTGTTTTTCACCGGGGCGGACGCGAAAACCATCGGCATCAATTCACTGATGCTGCAAGACCCCGGTAAGTTTGCGGCGAGTTCCGGCGGAATCGGTCACGACACCGGAAACGCGGAGTTTCTGGCGAGTATGCCGGAGACCGCTGTTTCAAAACACAACAATTTGTCGGTCACGCAGCTTTATCAGAATCTGGTCAACGGCATGACCCAGAAAGCCGGAACGGTGAAATCGCTGGCCGCTGCGGATTTCAGTTACTACACAACGCTGGAGATGCAAAAGCAATCCATCAGCGGCGTGGATATCGACGAAGAAACGATCAACCTGCTTTCCATTCAGCGAACCTATCAGGCCAATGCCCGGCTCGTCACCGTGATTAACGAAATGCTGGAATCCTTGTTGAATATGTGATGGTATTTCGCCCTGAAAAACACGGAGTGTCACCCCGCCAGAAATTTTGAAATCAAATTCCTATGTCACTTATCTCTTCCTTTGGATATTATCGCAGCAGTCAGCAGTTGACGCTGGAACGCGGGCTTTGGAACACACAAAGCCAGTCGGGAGCTCTTGCCAGACTCGAACAGCAGATCATGAGTCAGATGCGTTATCAATATGGAAGCGACGAACCGTCTTCGTCTTCGTCGGCGCTTTCCATTCTGATGACATTGCAGCGTAAAACGCAGTCGGTGGTCAACCTTACCACAACAATTTCGTATCTTTCCGCGAGCGACTCCACGCTTTCCCAGCTAAGCACAGACCTCACCAACGTCAAGGCCAACGGTCTGGAAGCTCTTAACACCACGACAAGCAAAACGCAACGGGACGCACTGGCTCTTGAAGTGAAAGAGTCGCTCAAGTCGATGATGGATCGTGCCAACACACGGTTTCGCGACCGTTATCTCTTCACCGGCTCGGTGACGACACAACAGCCGTTCCTCTGGGGAAACAATTCCTACACGGTGAAGTATGTCGGGAACGAAACGAACCTGAATTCCTGGAGTGATCTTGAGGTTCTCTCACAGACCAACGTGAACGGTGCCGATGTTTTCGGGGCGATCTCCGCGCCGGTACGCGGAACGGAAGACCTCAATCCGACGCTTCAGTCCAAGACGCTTCTTTCCGATCTTCACGGAGGCAACGGCGTTTCACTCGGTGTTTTACGGCTCACCTATTATGATGACCAGGGAAACTCCCAGGCGGCGGACATTGACTTGAGCAAGTGTGCCACCATTGATGATTTGCGGCGGACTCTCGCCAAAAACGCTCCGACGGGAGCCGTTCTCAATGTGGAACTGAGTAATAACGGATTGAGGGTCGGTCTTTCGGAAACATCGCCCGGCTCTTTAACCGTTACGGAAGTCGGCAAAGGAAACACCGCTCATCAGCTTGGAATTTATTCGTCGGCAAAAATCCCCTCCGGAACCTTTCTGACGGGAAGTGATCTCAATCCGGTGTTATCGAAAAACACGAACCTTGATGACCTCTGCGGTTCCAAAGCAAGGACATACCTCCACTTTGCGGGGAACGACAATGACCTCATTATTCAGGCGAAGCAAAACGGCGAAACGATGCTTGACCCTGTTACGGGCGAGAGTCTCGACATGAACGGCATTGAAATTGCTCTTTTTGCGGACATTCAAGTCGTTCCGGGCGAGGAAACGGCGGTGTATGATCCGTTGACCAAGCGGATCACGGTCAATATTCATCCCGACATGACAACATCCCACGGCATTGCCGATGCCATCAATACCGCGTCGCAGGCCGGAACGATTCCGCCGCTGGAAGCATGTCATGAAACGGTGGATCAGGTCAAAGGGAACGGCACGGGACTTGTTCCCATCGCACCGGGAACGCCGGTTGTTTTCGGCACGACTTCCGGAGGAAGCGGCGTTCCGTTTGACCGTTCCGGACTTCAAGTGGTGAACGACAACACGACATTTCTCCTGGACTTCAGCGAATCGGTGACGGTTGGAGAGATGCTCAACGAACTGAATGACCAATCCGTCGGGCTTTACGCGGTGATCAATGATACGGGGAACGGCATTGACGTACGAACCCGTGTCAGCGGCGCGGACTTCATGATCGGCGAGAACGGCGGCGGTACGGCAACGCAGCTTGGAATACGGACATTGACAGGCGGAACGCTTCTTTCAACGCTTGATTTTAACCGCGGTGTGGAGGATTATGACGGTCCGGGCACCAATGCCGCAGCGTCGTACAAATCGGAATCGCCGGACAGTGCCTTGCTTTTCACCGCGAAAAACGAAGGCTCCGCTTACAATGATTACAAAATCGAGTTTGTCAGGACGGAGGACCCTGACGGCCGTGTGCTGGTTTCGATGGATGAGGAAAACAAAACGATCACGGTCGCCGTCAATCCCGGAGTCACGCTGGCATGTGAAGTGGTGCGTGCGTTCAACGAACAGCCGGGACCTCGCGACCTTTTCAACATCGCTCTTGATGAAAGCGCCGGGACCAACTCCGGTCAGGGCGTTGTCTACGAAGGCAAGACCGTCACCGGGGAAGGTTCCGACGGCGGTATTGATTTTCAGATCACGCGAAACGACGGTGTCTGCATGGAGATCGACATCAAAGGAGCCAAAACCATTCAAGACATTCTTGACATCATCAACCATCATCCCGACAACACCGGTTCGCTTCTCACGGCCAAACTTTCGGAGAATGGCAACGGGATTGAATTGGCGGACAAGAGCGTCGGTACCGGCGTGACGACGGTGGAACGGGCATTGCTCAGTACGGCGGCGATTTCATTGGGACTCGTCAACGAAGGCGAAGAGTACAGAACGTCAACTTATGCCGGAGTCCATGCCGGAGTGACATTGAATTCCGGCGCGGAGAACACGGCATTGATGTTTTCCGGGGAATGTGCCGGAACGTATGCCAACGATGTTAAGATTTTATTTGTCGATCACGTTACGGCGGGCGATCCCAACAGTACCGGTTTCACCTGGGATGCCGCCGGAAAAATACTGACTTTTGAAATTGACGAAGGCGTCACGACCGCAAACGACATTATCGCACTGTTTCAGCAGAATGCCGGCGACGAACTGCGGGCGATGTTTGACATTCAGAACGCGGCCAACGCGGACGGATCAACAAGTGACGGCAGCGGTCTGATACGGGTGACACCGTCGGACGAGGTGCCGGTGATGCAAGGCGGGGAAGATGCCGTTCTCAAGGGAAATGATCCGAATCCGCTTGAGGCCGACTCGCTTTTTAACGCCATGATCCGTTTGCAGCTTGCGATGGAAAACGAAGATTTCCGCGAAATGGAACGGGCGACCAACCTTGTGGAAAAAGCGATAGACCGAATCACTTATGCCCGTGCCGACATTGGAATCAAGACAAACAGCCTCGACACTCTTTCCGACCAGCTTACCGCGCAGGAAATTCAACTGACCGATGCCTACAACAGTGCACGCGGCATTGACGTGACCGATGTGACGCTGACCTATCAGAGTATGCTCTTGAGTTACGAAGCGTGTCTGAAAGTGACGAATCAGATGTTTCAGATGAGTTTGATGAATTATTTATAAAGCAAATTTTCCATGTACTCCATATTTTCCCCGCAAAACATCAAAACCAACACAAGTTCCATGATGGGACAGTATTCGCTGCAGAAGAACAACGCGAATCTGTCCAAAAATATTGTGGAACTCAGCACAGGGATCCGCATCAATTCAGGCCGTGACGATCCGACCGGTTTTGTGGCGTCGTCGATTCTGACAAAGGAAATCACGTCCATGACGCAAGCGGTGAGTAACTGTCAGACGGCGAACAGTCTTTGCGCGACGGCGGACAGTGCCCTCATGCAGATCAGTAACATGCTCAATGACATCCGCAGTCTTGTTTCCGAGGCCGCCAATACCGGTGTCGAAAACGAAGAGATGATCGCCGCTCTCCAGCTTCAGGTTGATGCCAATCTCGACAGTATTGACCGGATCGCCAATTCCACGCAGTTCATTGATAAAAAACTGCTCGACGGTTCGCTTGATTTCGTCACATACGGTCTCGACAAAAAAACCGTTGACTACCTTCAAATCAATCAGGCGAATTTTCTCGGTCAGATCGAAAAAGACATTGTCCTCAAGGTGCTGACATCACCCCGGCAGGCGGAACTTTTTTACAATTATCTGGCGGTCCTGGAATCGACGACACTCACCGTCGGCGGAAAAAAAGGGATGGAAAGTCTGCCGTTTGCGCAAGGAGCCACACTCGAAAATATTGCCGATTCGGTCAATCAGGTCAGCGACTCGACCGGTATCGGTGCGCGGGTTCAGACACAGGCCACCAATGGAACCATAACGCTCACATCCGCCGGACTCAATAACGACATTCTTCTCACGGCAAGCAAGGCGGGAAGCAAAGAGGGAAATTTTGTCGTGAGATACACCGCACCGCGTGAAGGCAATGATCAGCTCAAACTCAATTACACGGAAGGAACCGGCAATGATCCGGGAATCATTGAGATTGTCCTGGAGACGGCTCCCACGCTGGGAACAGGTCCGGTGGAAGTGAAGACCACAGCGGAACAGGTGGTCCATCTCATCAACAACGCATCGGAACTGCGCGACGCAAACGGTGACGCCATGGTCGGGGCGTCGCTGCCGGATTGCAATACCGGTCCGGGAACGGGAACCGTGACGCCGTTTGACCAATACGCCTATTACGGTGATTTGATTTCGCAGAACAGTCTCCAGTTTCTCGCCGCCGGAACACCGCCGGACATTCAATTTTCGAGTACGCCGGGACAGCCGTTGAGTCTGGATTTTACGAGTCATCCGGCAAAGTATGGAAACGCCGCCGCCACCGTTCAGGGATTTGATCCCGGGACATCATTCACCTTGAAAACGATCGCACAGACCGCCGCCTATGACGGAGTGTCCGTGATTTTTTCCGACAGTCCCGCGGAATCGGTCGGATTTGACGCAGCCAAAAATGCCGTCGTGTTCCATATTGATTTTTCCGGCCGCGCGGCCGCAACGCCGCCGAATCCGATCAACATGAACGAACTTCAACAAATGGTGAGTGACGACCCGGTGATTGGTAACACCTTTGTGCTGCTTCCCGAAGGAACCTACGATTCCCAAAATCCGCCGACACTTAGTAGCGGAGAGTACCTTGGTCTCAATGCGGAAATGAGCCGGTTTTCCGGCGGATTGATTGATCCGGGAACACTGATTGTCAACCTTGAAACAGATGAGAAAGGAATCATTCGGACGACGGCCAATGATCTGATTGCGTATTTCGATTATCCCACGACACAGGAGGAAGCGGACTTTCTCGCGGCTTGCGGTCTCAGCGTCTCCAACCTCTGCGGCAGTGACGGAAGCGGTTTTCTCCGTCCGACGTATGACCCGGAGGATTGTCCGAAAGACATCACCAACATGTCGCCGAACATCACATTCATGGGATTCGGCTGGGATGACAGGGATGTTTTTGCGTCAGGGACGACGGTCTCTTCCAATGGAGCCGATTCCGCATTCACCGTCACGGCAAAAAAACAGGACGACACATTCACCGGTGCCGAAATTCAGGTGGTGTATGATGAGACCGGCCCCAATGTTTCGTATGACGTGAATTCCTCGCAACTGACCGTCGGAGTGAATCCGGCCCAGCCGGTCACTGCCGCGGAAATTGCCGCGATGATCAACAGCGATCCGAAACTTTCGACGCTTTTTACCGCATCCCTTCCGGCAAGCGTGTCCGGCGGCAGTCCCTCTTCGGACGGTTCCGGTTTTGTTGCGGTGGGAGATCACGGGACTCTCAGCATGCCGCCGCGTGAAAGTGCCGGAGCACCGATGCTTGGCAACTCGGATCATGCTTCGGTCGGACTCGTGTTTTATTCCCTGGAATACGGTTCTTCGGAATTTGTGAATATTTCTTCTGCGGGCAACACGTATTTTCCTGTGACGGACCGTTACGGCAACGTTGTGGAACGCGCGGCAGGAACCGATATTACGGCCACCATTAATAATCAGCTTGCCGTCGGTGTCGGAAGGGAAGCATCAATCAGCACCACCGACCTCGACATGTCTCTCATTATTAATGGCGACGTCAGGGAAGGTACCGTGACCGGTTTCCGAATCACTGGCGGCGGAGCACTCATGCAGCTTGGCCCTTACGCCGAGCCTTCGCAGCAGACACGTTTGGCATTTCGCGATGTTCACACGGCGGCCATCGGCGGGACCGCAGGGAAACTGTCGCAAATCCGGCTCGGCGGCGAGTATGATCTGTCTGCCAATACACGCGGTGCCTACAGTATTGTCGAGGAATCCATCCGGCAAATCGCCACATTCCGCGGTCAGATCGGAAGTTTCCAGAAATACGAAATCAGCCGGAATATTGATCAAATGACCGACAATATCGAAATCGCGAGTCTGGCCAACAGTGAAATCAAAGACACCGATTTCGCCGCGGCCATTTCCGAAATGACACGGAATCAGCTTTTGATTGAATCGACGACCAATGTGCTCCGTTATCCGACGGACAACATGCGTCAGCTTCTGCAAATGCTCGGACGGTAAAAGCCGTCACTTTGCAAGTCCTCTGGTCGGGGTATAATGAGGAAATGTCTTTATTGCGACCGGCGATTTCTTCACAGACCCCGTTTTCCTGAATGTTATGCCTTCTTCACTCGACTGTACCCTTTGTCTGATGCGTCAATCCCTGGAAGCGGCGCGATTCGCCTCTTCCGACACGGAACTTCACGAAAAAGTCGTCCGTAACGTCATGGAAATGGTGCTTCAGCGAGGGTTCCGTATTCCGCCGCCGATCATCGGACAGGAAATTCACCGCGTCATCAGAAAAATGGTCAATAAGGACCCTTACGCTCAGGTCAAGCGGCAGTTCAACGACCTGCTTTTGTCGCAAATGGACGCTCTCCGAAAAAAAATCACGGCTTCGGAAACACCGTTTGAGACGGCCGTCCGCATTGCGATCGCCGGAAATATGATCGACTGTGCTTTGCGTGCCAATCTCCAACCGAGTCTTGTGGACGAGGCCGTCGCCGCGGCGCTTCAGGAACCGATCGTCGGAGATTTGGCCGGATTCCAGAAATGGGTGGAAAAATCAGACAAAATTCTTTACCTTCTTGATAATTGCGGCGAAATTGTCTGCGACCGGCTCCTGATCGAGCAAATGTTTCCCAAAAAGGTCACGGCGGCCGTCCGCGGAATGCCGGTTCTGAATGATGCGACCCTCGAAGATGCAAAATATGTCGGTTTGACAGAGATTGTTCCTGTCATCAGCAACGGCAACGACGCCATCGGAACGATTCTTGAGCAATGCAGTGAAGAATTTACGGAACATTTCTATTCGGCGGATCTCATTATTTCCAAAGGACTTGGGAATTATGAGACGCTCATCACCGCTCCGCCGGAAAAGACGACTCGACCGATAGCGTTTCTTTTTAAAGCAAAATGCGCTTTCATTGCTCAGTTTTCCGGGACAAAACTCGGAGATACGGTGATTTTTCTGAAAAACGTCTGAAAAAATTTTTCGGAAAAAATTTGAAAAAATCCCTCCGGATATTCCCAAAGGATGGAAATGGTAAAAAAAGTCTGATACAATAAGGACTTCGTGTTGTTGCCTGAGAGAGTCTTTTATTGGTGCTTGTGCCGGTCGGCATGAGGACAAGGACGGCTTTCAAAGAAATCAGGCAACATGTAGACTCAATACCAATTTCCATTGTTAAAACACAAGGAGAATAAAGAATGAACAAACCTACTCGTCGTGACTTTCTTAAAACAACCGCCGTGACCGGTGTCGGTTTCTGGGTGGCGGCCGGATCCGTCAAAAAACCGCTTCTCGCTCAGTCCCCCAATGAAAGACTTGGTGTGGCTTGTGTCGGTGTCGGCGGCAAAGGGGGCGGCGACATTGACAACGCTTCGAAATGGGGCGAAATCGTCGGGTTGTGCGATGTTGATAAAGGACGCCTTGCCGGCGCGAAAAAAACCTATCAGAAAGCGGAGACGTTCACGGATTTCCGCGAAATGCTGGACAAACTGGACAAATCCACTGATGTCGTCATTGTGAGTACACCGGATCACACTCATGCTCCGGCCTCTCTCAAGGCCATGCGGATGAAGAAACATGTCTATTGCCAAAAGCCGCTGACCCGGACCATCTACGAAGCCCGTCTGATGGGAACCGTTGCGAAAGAAACGGGAGTTTGCACTCAGTTGGGAAATCAGGGAGCCGCTCAGGACAGCCTCCGTGAAGCGGTGGCCCAGGTTCAGGCGGGAATGGTCGGAACCATTAAAGATGTTCACGTCTGGTCCAACCGTCCGGTTTGGCCGCAGGGACTCAATGTCGTCCGCAAAAGTTTGAGTACTTATGAGGAAGAAGCCAAAAAGAAGGCGGAAGAAACCAATAAGAAAATCAAAGAACAGGCGGATTATGATCCTGCCGATCTGGTCAAACCGGAAGAGTTGGTCGAGGCGATGAAAAAAGACATCGACAAGCAATTGACGAATCTTGACTGGGATCTCTGGATTGGCGCCGGAAAATTCCGCGAATTTTGGCCCGGTCTTTATCATGCGTTCAGTTGGCGCGGATGGTGGGATTTCGGAAGCGGTGCTCTCGGCGACATGGCCTGTCACACGTTCAACATGCCGTTCTATGCCTGCGATTTGCGTAATCCGACGTCCGTTCAGGCGATCACAAGCGGCCACAACCGCGATGCTTTCCCGCAGCGTTCCAAGATTTTCTTTGAATTCCCCGCAACAGAGAAACGTCCTGCGGTGACGGTGACTTGGTATGACGGCGGAAACAAACCGTCCAAAGACCTTTTCGAACAGGTGGGAGTCAAACGTGATGTTTCGGGAAGCGGTGCTCTCATCATTGGTGACAAAGGGGCTCTTTTCACCGGTGATGACTATTGCGGCGGCTGGGAACCTGTCGGTTGCGAAAAACTTCCCGATGTCACCTTTACGAAGACTCCGCATCCCGAAGGCGGTATGGACCGTGCTCAGTCGGCGGAACTTTACGAAGCGATCCTCCAGAACAAGCCGGAAATCTGCTCCGGTTCCTACGCCCAGTTCGGCGGTCCGCTCACCGAAACCATTCTTTTGGGAAATCTTGCCGTTTGGGCGGCCGCGACTCCCGATGAAATGGGGGAAAAGGTCGAATGGGACGCGGTGAATCTCAAGATCAGGAATAATGTCAAAACTCCGGGAACGGCCGACCTTATCAAGCCGGTTTACCGTAAAGGTTACGACCTTGATGTCTGATTTTGCCATGAACTTGTGATTGAAACGGCCGCCGGCCGGGAAAAGCCCCGGCGGGGCAACATGCTGTTGCATCGCACTTGCCTCCCAGCCTTTTTAAGACGGTCGGTTTCCGTTGTCTTCCTTTTCCTGTTCCGCCTGTTGATTCCAGTGAGCAACGCGAACGGGGCAACGTGCCGTTGCATCGCAGCTTGCCTTCGGCTTCAGTTGGAAAGATTTTTCCAACCGACGGCGAACCGAACGGAGTGAGCGTGAGCCTATCGCCCGCCGCGGCGTCGCGGCCCGCCGGAGGCATTTCTCCTGAACACCGGAGAGGGGTTTTTGAGGTTCCTAGTGATGATTCAGGGCTTCGGATGGGAAAAATTGTGCCGATTATGGCGGAATCGCGGCCTTTTTCCGCCCAAACAGAGCGGAAATGGTGATCACCAACGGGTCAATGATGAGCACCAACGGGTCAATGGTGACCACCAAAAGGTCAATGATGATCACCAACAGGTTAATGGTGAACACCAACGAGTCAATGATGATCACC
>JAISQK010000066.1 GCA_031274255.1 Planctomycetaceae bacterium
AACCTTCCCGGTATTGAGAAACGGATTGAGGAGGCTTCTGCTGAAAATCCATCGACCTCTGCGGAAGCCGTTCCGGCTGAACCGCCTCCGCTGCCGTCGGAAGCCGTTCCGGCAGAAACATCGGTACCGGTAGAGCTGCCTGCACCGGTGGAACCGCCTGCACCGGAAGCGGCACCTGCGGAGAATCCCTCGTCAAGGATGGAAAACCGTTCCCTGTTTGTGCCGGTCGTTTATCAGACGGAATCGGAAACGGCGGCGTCTGAAACGGTTGAGGAACCGCCGATAGAACCACCGTCAGAACAATCTCCGGAACCGTCTCCAACGGCGGAAGCCCCGGCCGCAGAGCCTTCGCCTTCGGAGCCGGAGACGCCTGTTGCTGCGGTCCCCCCAACCGCCGAAACTCCGGCGGAACAGCCTGTCACGGAAGGAATACCGGTCTCGGAAGAAACCGCATTGGTGCCGGAAGTACCGGATGCCGCCGATGAATCAGTCAAAAAATCAAAAGAGGAACCGTTGCCGCCGTACAAGCCGCTCTCCGAAGTCGCCGACAATATCAAGGTGATTCTCGCACGCTTGAAAATGAACGAGACACTGGAGCGGATTGAGCAGCGGATGAACGAGCATTATGAAGAGATGAATATTTACGCCCGGCGTGCTGCGGATGCGGTAAGCGGCAAAGAGGCTGCGGCGGCTCCCGTGTTGGATTTGAAGAAAATCGCCGAAGAAAACGGACTCGTCTACAAAACGGCCGGAATGGTCGATTTCTATGAAATGTACAAGTCCGACCCCGATTTTGCGGCATCCGTGATTGATTCCGCGCAGTTTTCACAACGAACGGTGCTGGAAATGATGTACGACGCTTCCGGTCTGGTGGAAAGTTACCCTTACCGTGCGATAAACGTTACGGACAACAACCGTTATCTCTTCCGGGTCACGGGGGTCCGGGAACAGAAAACACCCGATTTCAATGATCCCGGAGTGAAAGAGATCGTTCTCAAACGCTGGAAAGAGGTGAAGGCACGCCCGCTCGCTCAGGAAAAAGCGAAACAACTCGCGGAAGCCGCGAAAAAATCCGGCAAGCCGCTTCAAGAATATTTCGAGGCGGCGCCCGACCCGGTTGTGAAGAGGATTGTTGAGACGGATTATTTTTCCTGGTATGAGGAACCGGTTTTCAGCTATTATCAGATGCCGCGGCTGCGTTTGTCCGAAGTCCGGGAATCCGGTGTCGAAATGGGGAAAGCCGAACTGCAAAACAAGGTGATCGTCGCCTGGGGCAACACCTTCATGGAAGATGTCTTTGCCCTTCAGAAGGGGGATTACGGTACGACCGTCAATCAGCCGCAGAACACCTATTATGTGGTCCATGTGCTGGAAGTCACCCCGACGAATGAAGAACTGGTTTCCCTTTTCAACGAGAGTCCCACTCAGCGAAGTTACATCTCCTTCTTTGTGTTGCAGGATCAGTTTGCCGCCATTCAAGAGGCCATTGACAGGAAAATTCAGACGGTCACCCACTTCAAATGGCTGGAAACACCGACCGCTTACAATGAACGTCTTCGGAATCAGGAGCAGCGGGAGTAATCTTCCGAGAATGAAACGATGGAGTGAGACCAAAGTGTCAGGTATTGAATGTCAACAATATCGCAATTGATTGCGGAGATGGCGGAGTATGAACGAAACACTCCGCACAGAGTTCATCATTTCCTCAAAGTTCATGACTTCGCCAAAACCATTGGGGAATTGGAAAATTTACCGTCCGGCCTCCAATTCACTCTGGAAACCGCGGCGGTTGTCCATGACATCGGAATTCGCCCCAGTCTCGAAAAATATGGAAGTTCCGCAGGAAAGTATCAGCAAAAGGAGGGGCCGGATGTTGCGAGAACGTTACTGGAGAGACTCGCTTTTGACGCAACGGTGATTGACCGTGTCTGTTTTCTTGTCGCTCATCATCACACGTACACCGGGATGGACGGATGGGATTATCGGATTCTTGTCGAGGCGGATTTTCTGGTCAACATGTTTGAGGAGGAGATGTCGCCGGAAAGTATTCGCCATGTGTATGAAAAAATCTTTACAACCGCCGCAGGCCGTGCGTTTTGCCGATCTCTTTACGCCGACGCCGTGACGGAGGCCGGTTAGGCGGATTCTTTTCGCAAGCCATTCACTTTAATACGGAGTTTGCGAAACGTCCCGTGGATTTCAGCCGATCCGCAGAATGAGGTTTTCATGAAGACATCACCTTTTGAGCCGTCACGGATTTTTCCGTCCGTCGAGGAATCGGACGAAGAAGGACTCTTGGCGGCGGGAGGCCGCCTTGACACGGACTGGCTCATTGAGGCTTACACGCATGGGATATTTCCCTGGCCGTATGATGAGAAGTCGCCGATACTTTGGTGGTCGCCCGATCCGAGAGGAATTCTCGAACCGGAAAAAGCTCACTTTTCAAGGCGTCTTTTACGGACATGCCGCAGCCACCGCTTCCAGGTTACGCTGAATCAGGCCTTTCGAAAGGTCATGACAACCTGTGCGGCGGTTCATTCCCGGAAAACCGGAACATGGATCACACCGATGATGATCAAGGCTTATTGCGGCCTTCATCAATCGGGATATGCCAAGAGTGTGGAAGTGTGGCGCGACAGCGAGCTGGTCGGCGGTGTTTACGGAGTGTCTCTTGCGGGATTTTTCGCGGCGGAATCGATGTTTCACCTTGTCACGGACGCTTCCAAAGTCGCCCTCGTCCGGTTGATGGAGCATCTTGTCAACCGGCACTTCACACTGATCGACATTCAAATGGTGACGCCGCACACACGGCAGTTCGGCGGTGTTGAAATTCCTCGTAAGGAGTATCTCCGGCGTCTTGATATTGCCCTCAAACAACGTACTGCTTTTGAGCCGTGAAACCGCGAGCCGCGGCGCCAACGTAGCACGTTGCACCGCAATTGCCTCATGGTCACTGCGTTCCATTCGGTCGCGAGCCGCGACGGGCGATTTGCTCACGCTCACTTCGTTCGGTTCGCCTCCGATAGAGAATCTCTCCAACCGCTTGCGATGTG
>JAISQK010000073.1 GCA_031274255.1 Planctomycetaceae bacterium
CCCCGACGGTCCCCAAGCGACGGCCCGCCGGGTGTAAAAACAGTTTGGCGTGGTCTACAGAAATTCTACACCCTCTACGACTATAGGGAAATGTTCGATTTTATGGGTCAAGTTTAGCCCCCCCGTGTCCGACGAGGAGTTCGTTTACGCCAATTTCAGCTCCTCCGTGACCCTCACGCTGGAGTATTCGCTGGAGTATGTCGGCAAGACGGTCTGGTATCAGTTCCGCTGGGTCAATCTGAAAAACGATCCCGGCCCCTGGAGTGAAAATATCGTTTCCGCCGTCATCGGTTAGGCGGTAGACTAGGTGGTAGGGGGAAGGATTCAGACTTCCGGTGAGAGGATTTTTCCAACTGATGCCGACCGCACGGAAGTGCCGGAATGCAAACCGCCCGCCGCGGCTCGCGGTTGGTTCTTGAGTGTCTTGTCCGATCTCTTTTTTATGGTACGATGTTTCATCACCCCTCAGTCGTTTACGCGGTGTTAAGGATTATTGATTTCATGGCGAAAAAAAAAGTTCTCCTCAAAAAAGTCAGGAAAGTGCCGTCGGTCCCTTCCGGGAGTGTTGCCCGGAAGGAACCGGTCAAACGGTCGAAACGGGATGACGAAACGCTCGAAAAACTCATCGGCATGGCCGACAGTGTCGTGAAATATGCGGAAAAGATGAAAGATCCGCAAGTGGAGATTCCACTTCGATCGCTTTCGAATGTGGCGTTCAATCCGACGAAAAAGATCATCGAAATGGGCAGGAAAAAGACGCTCCGGCAGTTGTTCAACCTCTCCCAGGCCAAGAGCTTCATGCAGACAATGCTCGTGGGAAGCGGCGCCAAGCAACTCATCGAAGAAGGCAAGACCACCAGTATTCGTGGTCTCTACTATCTGCTCAAGCACACGATCGCCGGAACGAAGGAGGAAACTTTCAACGATCAGGGGGAATGCGACCCGATCATTGAAGATTGTGAGGTTTTGCTCGAAAGTCTGCGTGAGGAACTCCACCTTTACGCCCAAAAACGCGGTGATATGGTCGGTGAAATCACTTTGATCGACAGCGGCGACGAAATCGACTGCTCCCGGATGGGGTCCGGCGGATACGGGGTGCCGTCGATTGTTGAGCCGAATGTGATTCAGTTCAAAAAGTGTCAGGCGAGGTTCATTCTGCATGTCGAAAAAGACACGGTCTGGCAGCGGTTCAATGAGGATAAATTCTGGCGGAAGTATCATTGTATTCTCACACACGGAGCCGGTCAGCCGCCGCGGGGGGTCAGACGAATGCTCCACCGGCTTCACAATGAACTGAAACTGCCGGTGTACTGTCTGCTCGATAACGATCCCTGGGGATACTACATTTACAGCGTTATCAAGCAAGGTTCCATCAATCTTGCGTTCGAGTCACAGCGGATGGCGATTCCCGATGCCAAGTACCTCGGTCTGCGGAGTTCGGATTTTGTTCGGTGCGGACTCTCCGACAGCGTGAAAATCACTCTCAATGATAACGACCGGAAACGTGCCAAACAGATCGCAAGCTATCCGTGGTTCGAGAAAAAGAAGTCGTGGCAAAAAGAGATTCAGCAAATGATGGACAACGGTTTCAAACTGGAAGTGGAAGCTCTCATCAGCCGCGACATCAGTTACGTGACCGAACAGTACGTTCCTCAACGCATGGCGGAAGGGGAATTTCTCGACTGAACAAAAAGACTTCAGCCGCCCCGTAACGGAACAAACGTTCGCTTCGCTCCCTACACAAAACCATTAGAGCGTTTCAACGATTTACGCAGACGGTAAGGTCGGCTATACGCAACGAAAGCCGCGGAGGATCGAATCAAGGAACTCGGCGATTCCTCTGTGCCGTTTCCTTTTGATACGCACATTGTGATCAAGACGGATGATGTGTTGGGGCTGGAGCGTGCCATCCACAAAGACCTGGAAGAATACAATAAACACAAGCCATTCCCGCGGAAGACTCAATTTCTATTGGATCAACAAAAGGATGTAATACCCGAAAACGGTTTGTCGCATATTTCAAAATATCCTTAATGGATTCCTCCGACCACGTTTTAATCATCATTATGGAATGTCCTCATCTTCTTCCCATTCCGATTCGTCCAGCAATTCAGGATGACCCAAAGCAATGGAACGTAATACAGAATATCCCGCCAAATCAAGATAGGAATCTTCCAATGATTCGATGATTCGATTAGAATGTTAGCCCTGTTCTTTTCCATTTGAATAATCCGATTGATTTTATCACTCATCCGAACGCGAATCGCTTCCTCCCGAACTCATACTCGGACACATAACGGGTGGCTTAAAAGCGGAATCACCATAATCGGCATTCTTGGCGACTAGCATTTCCGCAAGTTCATATATCTTTTGCAAAATTTTCACTGCCGTATCAGAAAATGTACCAATTGCCGATGACATGCCGTTCCGACGGTAGAACTTTAGCAAAGGCCTCCCCATTGTCGGTATAAAAAGTGCAGTTTGTCAGGTGTTTGAGCTTGTCGTAGAGTCGTCAGAAGGTTGCAGTATCACGACCGCCAAGCACCCAGCCCACAGTTCTCCGTGTGCGACGGTCAGCGGCTTTGATGACCCAAAGTTTGTTTTTTTTGAGCCGACAAAATGCCAAATTTCATCAAATTCCATCTACGTGATCTCCCCGGACACTTCCGGTTCCGGCAGGCTTTCTCCAAACAACCGAATCCAGCGAGAGACAAGGGTATGGTCGATTCCGAGGATTCGTCCCATCATTCGATGAGAGCCTTTTGCCATTGCATAAAACAAAAGGCAGAGCGACTTCTTTGCGGCAACCTTCTCATTGGTACGCTCGTCACCTTCCCGGTAGTTACACCCGCAGTCTTTGCACCGATACTGCTGTTTGCCTGCGACCACGCCATTTTTCACCGCTCGTTCCGAGCCACTTTTCTTACAGAGGGACATGATATTCCTACTCCCATTCTTCCAAAAGAAGCATTATACCATGTATCTATATATTAGTCAACACTCTCAAAAAATCATAATGAACCATCATTTTCATATTTTTACCATTTCAAAAATAAAATTTGGAGAGTGGTGATGTATTTATAGATTACGTAGCAGACCAACCGTATAACGTGTTGTTTTTGATAAAATAGGAAATTTTGAAAAATGGATTTTGAAAAATTTGACAACGATATA
>JAISQK010000085.1 GCA_031274255.1 Planctomycetaceae bacterium
TTGTTGCTGATACAACGATTGCAACATTCTTGTTACGCCGTAATCGTAATAAAAAGTATGTTGTGACAATACACTACATTCCGCCTCGTCTTTCTGTCCTTGCAACGTGAACGCAACCCGCGCCGGATCGCCGTAAGTATTGGGATTCCACTGAACGATATTCTGATCTTTCAATTTCCAGCCGTTTGGGATTGCAATTGTGACTGCCAATTCGTTATTCAGTTGCGGGTCGCGGATTTCTTGCAATGCGAAATCCACTTTGTAAGCGTCCAGATCAGACGAGATGACAGGTTTCTTCTCCGTTTTCGTTACAGGAGTTTTTTTCTCGTTCTTATCGGGCAAAACATTCGTCCACAAATCGTCAATTTTGCGCCGCGTTTTTTGTCGCGTGTCTGATTCTGTTTCTTCCGGCGTTTCTTCCATGACCGGTTTTTGTTCCTTTGGCACGGAAGGATGTTCATCCATTCCGCCTGATGAACCGGTGATTGACTTGATCATCGTGTCAAGATACGGACGCTCTGATTTCGTTTTCAAAGAACGGAGCATTTGTTTCCATTCCGGTTTGTTCCCTAAAACGGTAACGGTATCCGCCAAACCCTCTTTCGCGCCCGCAAGAATAAATCCTTCAATCCCGTTAGGATTTGTGAATGAGGATTTGTAATAACCGCCGTCCGCCGGTTCGGCGGTATCCGAATACGGAAAACCCGCTAAAACAGAATTCATCCACTCTTCCGATTCCTGATCTTCGCTTTCCGAATCGCCTAATAGAATTGCCAATACCGCTTTATTATCCGGTGAGGTGAACGATACCAATCCCGTTCCTTGATCCACAGAACTTGTCCAGCCGCGCGGCAGGTCAATGGTGAAATGTTCAAAATCCCGGTTGCGGACGCTTGTTGTTTTTGGTTTTTCCACTCTCTTTTGAGAAGTTTTTGTTGCCGCGGTAATCATTGCGTCAAGATGAGGACGTTTTTGTTTCGCTTTAATCGAAAGCAAAATCTGCCTTGTTTCGGGGTGATCACCGTTTCCCACCACTCCAAGCGTATCAACGACGCCGTCTTTGAGTCCCGTGAAAAGATATCCTTCCAGATTGTCTTTTGTAAACGGTATCTTATAATAACCGCCGCGTTGCACTTCCGCAGCACCGCCGATTTCAATACCGTCCGCGTCTCCCGTCCCTTCAAGAAGTCCGTCTTTCCATGCTTCACCGTCCATTTCTTTTAAGTCGGGCAACTCGGAGGAATCCATTAAGAGAAGGAGAATTCCCGTCTTAACGGTTTCTGAAGTCACGATTACCATTCCGCTTGCTTGATCTGTTTCCGTATTCCAGCCGTTCGGCAATTCCAGACTGAAATTTTTGAAATTCAATTTTGTTGTATTCGGGGAATTTGTCTTCCCTGTGTTTGATGTGCCGCCGGTTGAAGTTTTTCCTTGGACCGTCGCCCCGGCATCACGCAATATTTTCGCCAGTTGAAAAGCGTAAGGAGCGTCGCTTTCCGCCAGAATGGCAAGCGGTGTCTTGTTATTTTCATCAACAGCATTTACGTCCGCGCCGCCTTGGACGAGAATACGGACAATTTCTTCCATCACCTTGGCCGCCGCGTGATCCTCATCCAGACCGGAAAGGACTGTCAATAACAGCGGCGAATCGTAAACATTGATGTTGACATCGGCTTTGTATTGGATGAGAAGTTTCACGACGGACGTGTTTTTGGTGCTGATTGCTCTTGTAATGGCGTAGTAAAGGACGGGTAAATCCTGATGTCTCGCATTGACATTCGCACCTGCATTGAGTGCAAGTTCAATGTTGTCCGCATCGGGGTCGGTTTCCAAAACAAGCCGGACAAATTCCTCGTCGCTCGCGGCGGTTTCTGCGGACAAAATTGCCGAAGTCACCAAAAATGTTCCAAAAGAATCGTGACTGTTGTGAGCGGCGAGAACAAACCGCTTGAGATTGTTGGTACACTGTATTCTTCGGGCGGCTTCGCGTGCGGTCTGAACCGCGGGTAATAAGAGTGCAATCAGGATACCGATGATTGCAATAACAACAAGAAACTCCACCAGGGTGAAAGCCGTCTCAGAACGACACAGACAGCCCCCCCCCCCCTATTTTAACATTTTCTAACAGCTTTTTCATAAAAAACTCTTCTCATATAAGTTGACTTGAAACTGTAAAACGTAACACTGGAATCCAATGTAATCAATGCGGCCGGAAAAGTCAAGAGAAAAAAATTTTTCAGAAAATTTTCCGGAAAAAAGCAAAAACCGATCCGAGCGGGTGTGTTTCTGTTACGTTCGGGGTATAATTGAGGTGTCAGTGCGACAGAAATCATCACACAGGAAATCACGATTCATGGCGGAACAGCGGCAGCCGATCCGGGCGACAGCGGACACGTTCATTCATTACCTTTTCGCGACGCCGGGCAATGAACCGGTTTTGATGTCGTTTGTGAATGCGCTGCTCGCCTACGCCGAGGAGCCGCTGGTCCGGGAAACGCGGACCGCGAGCCGCGGCGGGCAGTTTGTCTCCCAGCACTTTCGTGCGGTCGGCATCAGTTAGAAAAATCTTTCCAACTGGAGGCCAAAGGCATACGTTTTTCCACCTATTGATACCAGCGAGCAACGCGAGCGGGTCATTGTTTCGGGACGGGTGTCCCATCCAGGATGCAACGTCCGCACGTTGCCGGTTGCTAATAAAATGAAACGAAAATTGGAGATCCTCATGAAAACAGAGTACATGTCAGGGCTTTTTTTATTTGTCACCATGAACGTGTTGTCCGGGAACGGCTTGCCCGCCGCGGAAACCGTGCCGTCTCAAGACGCGGTCCGTCCGAACATCGTGTTGATTTAC
>JAISQK010000110.1 GCA_031274255.1 Planctomycetaceae bacterium
ACACAAATTTAACTTTTGCATGGTTTTTCTCCTGAATTTGGAAAAATGGTTTGATTCTTTTCGAAAACATTTCACGAAAATTTAACTCAGATTGACACAAATCAACCTGATGACTGTAATTCTAATCGCGACAATTCCCAAAGTCAAGAGGAATTGTCGCTTTTTTGTGAAAATTTTCCTAAAATTGGCCGTTTCTATTTCAGTCCGTTATGGAAGAAATTTCAATCCCGCCGCAAAAGGACCGGTCTGAAAATAGGAGGCTTTTTACTACTGTCTCTTGTGATATTGGGGCAAATGGGATAAAATACTTTTCTTTCACCATTTGAGAACTCTATTTGCCGAAAATTACGATGTCTAAAACGATACTCTCGGGAAACGAAGCGTTTGCCCGCGGTGCATGGGAAGCCGGAGTCACTTTTGCCGCCGGTTATCCGGGAACGCCTTCGACGGAAATCCTCGAAAATGTCGCCGCTCACTACAAAAAGGATATTTATTGTGAGTGGGCGCCGAACGAAAAAGTCGCGTTTGAGGCCGCGATCGGAGCGGCGTTTTCCGGGGCAAGAGCCATCACGACCATGAAACATGTCGGTCTGAATGTCGCCGCCGACCCGCTGATGACATTGTCCTATATCGGAACGGTCGGCGGATTTGCGGCGATTGTTGCGGACGATCCGGGGATGCACTCCTCCCAAAACGAGCAGGACACTCGACGTTTTGCCCAATTTGCCAAAATTCCCGTCTTTGAACCATCCGATTCTCAGGAAACCAAAGATTTTATGAAAATCGCGCTGACAATTTCGGAGAATTTCCGCACGCCAATCCTCATGCGAAGTACGACACGGGTGAGTCATTCAAGGTCGCTTGTGGAGTTTGCGGACCGGCAGCTTCCGGAGCGGCCGATCGGTTTCGAGAAAGACCCGCCCCGTTTTGTGCCGATTCCCGCTTGGGCAAGAGCCATGCGGCAGCGTGTGGAAGAACGCCTTCACCAAATTCAACAATCGGCAAATCTTTCGCTGGTCAATCGTATTGAATGGAGAAACCAAAATCTCGGAATCGTCACATCCGGAATGACGTACCAGTATGTCCGCGAAGTGTTCCCTGAAGCGTCGGTGCTGAAACTCGGCTGTTCGTATCCCTTTCCGGATGAGCTGATTCAAAAATTCGCTGCCGGTGTCGAGCATCTCCTTATTATTGAGGAGCTTGAGGATTTTCTCGAGGAACACATCAAGGCACTCGGAATCGCCTGTCTTGGAAAGTCCCTTGTGCCGAATATCGGAGAACTTTCGGCGGATGTTCTGCATACGGTCCGGGCAAAGCTGGACTCGAAGATTTCAGGATCGAAAGAAGGTTCTGCGGCACTTCCCCAAACGGCAAAAGCCGTATCCATTCCGGCGGAGCGAACCGGTAGGCCCGTTCCTCCGTCGCGTCCGCCTGTTCTGTGTCCCGGATGTCCTCACCGGGGGATTTTTTTCGGTTTGACAAAATTTGATGTCGTCGTGACCGGCGACATCGGCTGTTACAGTCTCGGTGTTTTGCCGCCGCTTGACCGGATGGACACCATTGTCTGCATGGGAGGCGGAATTTCCGTTGCACATGGCATGGATCGCGCCGGAGAGCCGAAACCGGTTGTCGGAATTGTCGGCGACTCCACCTTTTTCCATTCCGGAATCACAGGATTAATGGACATCGCCTACAACAAAGGGAAATCTACGATTATCGTATTGGACAATCGAACCACTGCCATGACCGGACATCAGGAAAATCCCGGGACAGGAAAGACGCTGATGGAGGAACCGACCGGTATTGTTTCGATAGAGGACGTCGGCCGTGCCGTCGGAGTGAAGAATATCGTAACGATTGATCCGCGAAATATGAAACAGATCCACGAAACGCTCAAAAAAGCCATTGATTCACCGGAAGCATGGCTGATCGTCGCCAAGGCTCCCTGTCCGCTTTACGAGAAGAAAAATCCCGGGCCGCCGCTGGAACTCGACAAGGAAAAATGCCGCAAATGCAAGTTGTGCCTGAAATTAGGATGTCCTGCTATTGAAAAGGACGGCGACGAGATTTCGATCAACAGATATATTTGCGCCGGCTGCACACTCTGTCAACAAACATGTTCTTTCGGGTGTATGGGAGAGATAAGTCAATAGAACGGAGCCGGCACTATCTGAACTGCCGATAAAATCGCGATCTTTGATAAATATTGTAAAATGCAACGTTTTTCCTCTTTTTTTGCAGAGGATGCAAATCGCAGACGATTGGGAATTGTACAGTAGGTTATCAGGCACACTGGATCGGATGAAAATTGGACGTCACCGAGCGTTAAATTCCATAGGGATAGCAAATATTCACGTAAATGAGCCCTTTTCATTTACTGCGTTTCAGACGGCCCGTTTGATTTCAAAACAGATTCGAAAATCAAAATATTGGGGGGATGAAACGTTCCTTTGTTGATCTACCCCAAAAATGAAATCAGAAAAAAGCAAAAAACGTGTCTCCGCCGCCCTTTCCACATCGGCTCAATCTCCGCTGGAAACTTACCTTCGCGAAATCAACGAGACCTCGTTGCTGTCTTCCGAGGATGAACAAGAATTGGCCGCCGCGATTGCCGTGGGAGACATGGAAGCTCGCGACCGAATGGTGCGTGCCAATTTACGGCTTGTCGTCAATATCGCCCGCGGTTACACCGGGAAGGGACTCAACCTCCAAGACCTGATTGAAGAAGGAAACCTTGGGCTTTTGCGTGCCGTTGAAGGGTTCGACCCGGGGATGGGAACGCGGTTTTCCACATACGCCAGTTACTGGATCAAGCAGTCTATCAAACGTGCGCTAATCAATTCCGCCAAGACCATTCGTATTCCGGCCTATATGGTGGAACTTCTTTCCAAGTGGCGGCGGGCGACGAATCGATTGGTCGATGAACTCGGACGTACTCCGACACCGGAGGAAGTGGCTCGCGTACTCGGACTTCCGAAGAAAAAACTGCCGATTATCAAAAAAGCGATCCTGATTTACAATCTGACACCGCAAACCGATCAGGCCGACGCGGGCTGGTCACTTGGAGAAATGGTGATGGATGACCGTTCACGCGGTCCGGACGAGGAACTTCTTCAGCATGACAACTTGACGTTTGTGATGGACCAGCTCAAGACGATGGACTCACGGGAGTCTGCCGTTTTGCGGATGCGGTTCGGGCTGGAAGATCAACCGCCGCACACACTTAAAGAAATCGGCGAACGGCTCGGACTGACACGGGAACGGGTTCGCCAGATCGAAACGGAAGCACTCGGCAAATTGGCGGACAGTCTCGAAGGGGTTCGGGCGAAATATCTCGAACAGGCAAGTTATTAAGCCGACGGAAAAATTAACGTGTCGGAGCTGGGCGGACGAGATTGCGAAGAAAGAAAGGGACTTTGTTTTGAGATGCCGTGTCCAGCCGACGGGCCGTGTTGGATTCGGAAAAACTTTTTTCAAAGAAATCAGACACTCTTTTATGGTAGTTTTCACCGGCGATTTCAACCGCGGTGCCGTGAGAACAATCGGAAACGACCCAGACATTCGGCCGACGGCGCATTCGTTGGCAAAATGCGTGAACTTGGTCGATTCGGCAAAAATCGTCTTTATTGCCGTGAATGATGAAAATCGGCTGCTGAGCAATCCGAACCAATGGCCGCGTGCTGACAAAACGGCATCCGAACCAGTAACCGAGAATGCAACGGGACCAGGCAGTAAAAAAGATATAAAACGGGCAGACCAGAGAATAGGCGACGGCTTTAACTAAAAGAGTGATGTATCTCAAAGTGAATATTGTACGCCAGCGGCGGTTCGATTTCCTCAGCGTTGTCCAACAGTTTTTCTCGAAAAGCCGTCCTTCCGGTGCCGGACTGTCGAGCACAACAGCAGCCACACGGGAATCCAATCCCGCCATACAAGCGGCGACGGTTGCCCCTTTACTCAACCCGAATAGCCCGATCTCCACATTCAAATCCGATTCGCGGATGTAAAGATGATTGATGGCGGCACGGACATCCTCCAAATCATTGACGGTCACCCACGGCGTCGGAGTCAGATCGTGATGAGACTGACTTTCTCCGTGGTTGCGCATATCAAACGTAAAAAGGTCAAACCCTGACAGGACGAGCGATTCGATGTAAGGCACGACACTCCAACGATTTCCGTTAAGCTCATGGCAATAGAGGATAATCCCTTTTCGGCCGCCTGCCCTGCTTTGAAAATAGGTCCCTTTAAGAAGCACGCCGTCATTAGTGACAAACTCAACATCTTCTCCTCCCTCGACAGGAAGAGAACGCCGCAACGGTAACCACGGAGAAGCTCCAAAGAGACGCACCGACCTTCGATGAAATGACATCAGAAAAAGTCGTGACACGAATTGCAGAGCCGCGATAACCACAGCTAAAATCAAAATGAAATAGAAAACAGGTTGAAAAATCACTTCAACAGTAATAAATTAAGGAATGGAAATTGCAAAATTTTCATAGAAAACAGCAATAGAAAACAAATGCACAACAGACATTACATCAAAAACTCAAAATTTCTTTCATGCCAACCAAACCCAGACTAGAGATTCGGCTTATTGCGTCTGCAAAAACAAACGAACAATGGAAGAAAATGAATCCGATTATTATATCAAATAGGCAAGACACCCGAAAAAAAGTAAACTTTGTTTTTTGTGCTTATAACATTCACATGATGAAACAGTCCAATCGCTCACACAAGGGAGAGATTTAATCATAAAAGACAAGGTTGGCAAGCCCCTGCGTCAAAAGGAATTTTGATTTAAAACGTTATTATCAATGTTTGGTAACTTGTTATGCTCTCTCTAACAGTTATTTTAGCAAGATTTTTGCCAAAATTCAATGACAATTTTTCTGAAAAAATTTCAGTGGGAAACCGGACTGGATAAAAACTTCCGTTTTTTCAATCTGACGACACCCCCGTCTTGCGGAATTGCGGAAATTCCGATAGAATAGCCATTCCTGAGGTTAAAAGTGCCTATGGAATCTTGTCAGGAGGATACGCGAATGGTTAGCAGGCTGACTCGAAATCAGTTGCCGGGCAACCGGTTGAGGGTTCGACTCCCTTGTCCTCCGCTTATGAAATTGCACTTAAAATGGGGATTACTGTCTGAAGTCAAGAAATACTTTACTAGTGTCAATTTTTTGTAAGCGGCATGAAGTTATGTTTTCTGCCCATGGTATCTAGATTTACTCAAATATCCCCTTGTCAAACAGGAGAGCTTTGCATACAATAGATAGAATTGAGTAGTTTATTTGGAGAGGTGGCAGAGTGGTCTAATGCGCGGGTTTGCTAAACCCGTGACCCTGTAAGGGGTCCGCAGGTTCGAATCCTGTCCTCTCCGTTTGCACGGGACACGCTATCCCGTGCCCTTGTTTTTATTTCCGGCTCTTTATTCATAAGTGCTGGAGTTATTGACGTTTAGGAAATATTCTGTATGATGACCATAAGATCATTTTGCAGAATTAATCGGGGGAGTGGTTACTGTCGTGAGGCAGTGAGAGGCCAAAAAAATTCTGAAACGGGCGTCTGCCCGATTTTTTGTGTTGTAACCGGCTTTTTTCGACACTCCCCCCCTTTTTCTTTTTTGCCCCCCGAAGAGAGGTTGACGGATTTTATCGTTTCCGGTAAATTATCGTGAGTCGGTCAGGAAACTTCCAATCAGTTTTCAAACCGCGGCGGAACAAAAATCACTCCGAAAAAGTGAGTTTTGTTTCAAAAAATAAACAAACACAAGAGTTCACCCGGTACGGCGAGGCCAAGTCGCGAAAAGCTGCCGACATCGCGGGAATCCCTGCCGGTCTCTGGTGGGAAAACCTGCTGATTTTCGTTTACAATTCCGGGGCAAGAATCGGTTCCGCCTTACAAATCCGCTGGAATTGGATTGACTTTGAGAATTACGTCATCAACCAGGTTAAAAAACCGGGAGTCAAAACCACAAGCCAGATTATGCTCAATGAGGAAGCGGTTCAGACGCTTCGGACCATGCAAAGTATTTCACCATGTACCAATCCCGACGACCATGTTTTCCGATGGGAAAAGGCCAAAAGAACATTTTACAAACACGCCGACAAACAACAGAAATTTGCCGGAATCCCAGAGGAACGCCGGTTCAAATTTCACGGAATACGGAAATATTTCGGGAGTGAAATTGCCAAACGGAATCCGACCGCCGCGACAAAAGCATTGGGACACGTCAATCCAATAGTCGCATCACGTTATTACATCAATGGGCAAATCGTTGCATTGCCTTTTATTAACGCCATTGTCCCCATCGCCTCGCTGATGGAAGCAAAATTCACACCGCCGCCGATTGCCGACAGGCCAATCCGCCGGACGATTGACGAATTGGATTATCTGGCCGGATCGTGCTCAATCATGGTCGGCTGGTGAGGCAGCATTGAAGGGTCTTGACATACATGGAATGCTACCACCCTCAATTGAAGAAGTTGCTGCATTGGATGCGGAGTTGGCATCTTTCGAGCTGCCGTTCAAACCCATTACCCCAAATGAATTACTCAAACGCTTTGACGCAGCACGCGAAGGAGGCGAACTGACAATAGTATAAGTGAGCATTTTGCGCGTCCGAACAAAATGGTAGTAATCACAAAGGAACGAACAAATGAAAAACAGCCGTTTTATACCTCAAAGTGTTAGCAACGCTTTTTGTGGACATCTCTTTGAAAATGCGAGCGAAGCTTTGGATGAGGCAAAGGACATTATGAGTTATCTCACGACTATGTTGCAGGGGCTTGAAAATTCAGGCCAGGATTGGCAATCGGAGATTGATTTGATTACATGTTTTTTACTGAAATGCAACTGCATCCTCGATAGATAGCAAATTACCCTTATTTTGAAACCTTTGATTTTATTCAAAGTTTTTTGGTAAAAGTTGTTCCCGTATGGGATTTTGATATTTTTGAACAGTTATTAAGATTGTAGAATAGGAGAACGGCTATGCCCGCAACACTAACAACAGAAGCCCCCAGGAAGAAGAGAAAGCTCTTGAGCCGCCGCAGGAAAGAGATCGACACGAGTACATACTCGGGCAAGTTTGCCCAGAGGATACTCGACCTGCGCATCCAAGCGGGGCTGACGGCGGCAGAGGTTTCTGAAAAACTGAGGGTCTCCCTGTCGTCTTATCAAAACTGGGAGCGGGGTGATAACTGTCCTCCTGTAGAAATGTTGATCCCTCTCTCGTTTACCTTGCGTGTTCCTGTTTCAGACCTGTTTCCGACCGATGCTGAGACCGTAATCACCGGAACATCAAACGCTATTGACACGTCCACCTATTCGGGACGCTTCGCGGTCCGTCTTAAAGAACTCAGGGAATCGGCATCGCTTACACGGAAGGAACTCGCGGAGCGTTGCGACCTGCCGGAAAAAATGGTCATCGAACTCGAAACAGCCAAACGTGAACCGAATACAACGGTACTCAAACGGCTTGCGGAATCTCTAGAAGTGTCTGTCCGTGACATGATACCGGAAAGATAATAACCTTCAAAGCGTGTTATCGCCTTTGTCGGTTCTTTCCACTGCCCCTGATTTTGTATTTTTCAGGACATAGACAACCCTATCGTGAACAAAATATACAGAAATGGATCCCCCCATTTTTTTCGGTGAATGATACACGTATTCGTCACCTTGTCCCTGTTCCCCGTTGATATAACTGACATGTGCTTTACGGTCCGGGGATTTTTCCATGATATTTTTAACCTGTTCCTGGCTCATTCCAATTTGAATTTCGTAGAATTTCGAATCAAAATCACTAACAGTATTTACGCTATGACTTTTAACTTCAGTTCCCTTATCATTGCTTTTATCAAAAAACATCCCAAGAAAAACCAATGCCACAATGACAAGAAATACACAAGCCACCCCTTTGGAAATCGACTCACTGATTTGATCGTTCATCACATGATGCAGTTTTTCCCTGAACTCATAAGGATTTACGATGAACAAAATAACCGAAGCGATGACAATGAGAGGACACAACAAAAAAATGGTATTAAAAATCTTTTCGCCTTGCTGATTTCCATCGCCATAAAATGTAAGTACTATAACAGTGTTCACAAGGAGCAAAAACAATATCAGAAAAAACAGAAGCAGACCAAAAGGAGCACAACCGATTTTTGGCTTTGGACGGCGATACGGAGGTTCCGTAACGGGTATGCGAAAAACAAGTCCCTTGATTTTACCGGCAACTGTCTCCGAACCGTTTGGGAGAAT
>JAISQK010000112.1 GCA_031274255.1 Planctomycetaceae bacterium
TGCAGGGAGCGTATGTGACAGGTTCCGACCTGACCCGCGTTCAGCAAAAATATGTTTAACCGGATGCCGTAATGTTTGATGGTTGGCGTGTGGTGCCGTCAGGATGGACTTCCGAAAAATGTCTCAATAAAGGGACAGAATTTTTGAGAAGAAAGATTTCTCCTTTTTTCAGGAAAATTTCTCGAAAAAGCGACAATTCCGCTTGACTTTTGGGATTGTTGTGTATAAAATAGCAGTCATCGGGTTGATTTACGTCAATCTGCGTTAAATTTTCGTGAAATATTTTCGAAAAGAATCAAACCATTTTTCCAACTAATGAGGAGAAAAACCATGCAAAAATTCACTCTGTGTCCAAAATGTCAAAATGGGGGGGGGGGGTAGTCTGTACGGCTTCCCGCATCGTAGAAGCCAATGCTGCAGAGGGAAATACTGCCGATACGAAAAGCACTGCAAACACTGCTCAAAGCTCTTTTGCCCGTTCCGAATTTACTACCCAATCTGTTTTTACTGTCCGATCAGGTTTTACCCTTGTCGAACTTCTTGTCGTGATTGCGATCATCGGGATTTTGATTGCTCTGCTTTTACCCGCGGTTCAGGCGGCTCGTGAAGCCGCACGGCGAATGCAGTGTACGAACAATCTCAAGCAGATCATGCTCGGCTGGCATAACTACGCCGACATCAACAGCGGAAATTTTCTTGGAACAACGCATAACGGACTACAGGCATGGATGATGTCAGGTGTACGCGGTCACACCTGGGTTCCCCGGCTTTGGGCCTTTACGGAACAACAGGCACTCGCCGCGGACTACGCTTGGGGAACGGAATGGTATAACAACGCTGCCAATCAACTTTACATGGCTCCGCTCATGGCGAAAGTCGATTGGTATTACTGCCCCAGTGACCGGAAAGGGGCAATGTTTACTAATGATGCCAATCATCGTGCCAGAGGAAATTACCTTATCAACTACGGGAACGATTGGCTTTGGACAGGATCAAACGGCTTTACACCACCCTTCAAACACACGACTTTTCGCGGTGCGCCGTTCGTGATGAACCTTGTTCAAAATTTCAGTTCCATTACGGACGGTCTTTCCAATACGCTTTTCATGTCGGAAGGGATCATTGTTGATAATGATTCGAGTCCCGGTGCTTGGGGAAGTTTTATGGATCCGCGTGACACCACAAATATGTTTATGACACTGCAAACCCCCAACAGCACCGTTCCCGACCGTATCACTAACAGCGGCTGCTGTGCAGGAAAACCTTGTGACGGATCAATACCGGGATTATGCGTCGCGACGGCAAGCGGTCAGTACGATCAATACCGCGCCGCACGAAGCCGGCATGTCGGCGGTGTCAACGGAGGACTTGGCGACGGCAGCGTTCATTTTTTCTCGAACACAACGACGGAAAACGTTTGGGTCGCCGTCGGCTCTTCCAAGGGGGATGAAACCGTTTCCCTTCCATAAACGGAGAGACGGGGCCGGCTGGTTTCAGGGGGGAACGGGGCGGAGTCTCAAATTCGCCTTTCCTCCGGAAACCTGTCAATATCAAAGAAGATTCAAAGGACTTTATTTTACCATTTTCAAAAAATTTTCGAGGAATTGTTGAAATCCATGTTTCGTTTCGCTACAATTATTTTGTTGTTGGTCGCTGTTACCGGATGTTATTCAGGTAATCAGGCTGATATTTCCGGTACGGTAACTGTTGACGGTGTTCCCGTTCAAGGCGGATACGTCTCTTTTTCCGCTCCGGATGGTTCCTCGCCGGTCGAAGGAGCACAAATTACGGACGGTGTTTATCGGACTAAAGTCACCCCCGGCGAGAAAATCGTCAAAGTGACCGGGACGAAAAACGTACCGGCAACCATTTACGATGAAGTGAGTCGAAAAACCTACACAGGCGAGGAACCGGTGACCGTCACTTCACATCAATATGAAACCAATGACAGTCCGCTACGGATCACTGTCCAAAAAAGCGGTGAAGTCCACGATTTTGATGTTCCTCCGAAAGAAAAATAGTCCCGTAACAGGGCAAATATTCGCTTCGTTCTCCTCAAAGCCGCAGCCTCGTTGGGCTGTTCACGTGTTGCAGAGGCAAAATTTTAATCGACTTGAGAGTTTACAATTATGACACGAAAGAGATTTTTTACACTCGTGATTTTACTGACCGGCGGTCTGTCTTTACCGGCGGGATTTTCCTTTGCGGAAGATGCCGCGAAGAAAACGTATCCGTTTTTTGCGTTGTGTATGGATACCCACGACGCAAAGCACCGGACGATCGAACAACAGAGCGAAATGCTGCACAAGCTCGGTTTTGACGGTGTGGCCCATCTTTGGCTTGAAGGGCTGCCGGAGCGTGTCGCCTCCGCAAAAAAACATTCGCTCAAAGTCACACAGGTCTATTTTCGGGTTGACCTGTCCGCAACCCCGCCGTTTGATCAGAAACTTGCCGAAGTGCTGCCGTGTCTTAAAGGAGAAGGAACGCAACTTGCTCTGTTGATTTACGGAGGCAAGCCTTCCGACGCCTCGCTCGACGAAAAAGCGGTGAATATTCTCCGACAGATTCAAGCCGTTGCCGAATCCTCGGATGTTCAGGTCGTTCTTTATCCGCACAGAAATGCGTGGCTGGAGAAAATTTCCGATTGTGTTCGGATTGCCGAAAAATTTAGCAAAAAGTATTCCGGTCAAAAAATCGGTGCCATGTTCAACCTTTGTCATTGGGCGGCAACCGATAAAAGTGAAAATCTTGAGGCGGCCCTTACGAGTATCAAACCTTACCTTGCGGCGGTGACGATCAATGGAACCGACACGCCGGAAGAGATTCAGGCCAAAAAAGGAAACTGGCTTCAGCCGCTTGATTCCGGTTCGTTTAAGGTTGCCGCATTGCTTGATTTACTCAAAAAGATCGGCTACAACGGTCCCGTCGGCTTGCAATGTTTCGGAATCCCGGGCGACGCCGAAGAACATCTGACGCGGTCCATGAATGCGTGGCGGTCAATGAACAGTCTGTGATTTCCGTGTTTTTCATTTCAAAACCTTGTTGTGTCTTTTACTGTTGTTTTTAATAAATATTTTCAATCAGGGGAGTTATCCATGTCACTAAATTTGAACCGCCGTGATTTCGTCAAGACATCGGTTCTTGGCGCGTCAATGGCCGCGGCGGCGGGAATGCCGGCGTTGACCGGTCGAGCTGTCGCCGAAGAACAAAAACCGATCATCGCCAAACAGCAGATTCCTGCCGGAAAAATCGGCGATTTGACCATCGGCCGGATGCTTTTGGGCGGGAATCTGCTGACGCACTACACGCATTCCCGCGATTTGCGTTATGTTTATAATCTGGCGGCCCATTACAATACGCCGCAAAAGATTTCCGAAACAATGCGGATGGCCGAAGCGCACGGAGTCAACGCGGTGGTCATTCACACCGCCAAAGGCGTCGTGGACGGAATGCGCGAGTACAAGAAACAAGGGGGCAAAATCCAATGGATCATTTGTCCGACCGCTCCGATCAACGAAGAAATGGCGGAATACACGCAATCCTGTCAGGAATGCATTGACGCCGGTGTGGATGCGTTGTATCTCTGGGGAGTTCAGTCGGACCAGTTGATCAAAAAACCGGAATTGATCAAAAAAGCGGTCAATACGATGCGTTCGTTTGACGTGCCGGTCGGTGTTGCGGCTCACCAGCTTGCCGTCATTGAAGTTTGCGAACAGGAAAAAGTCAAATGCGACTTTTATATGAAAACATTCCATCATCTTAATTATCCGAGCGCGAAACTGAATCACGATTCCTCGTGGTGCGACAACCCGGAGAAAGTCATCGAAGTGATGTCGAAAGTCGAGAAACCGTGGATTGCGTACAAAATCATGGCCGCCGGAGCGATTCCTCCGAAAAACGCTCTGGAATACGCCTTTTCCAATGGTGCCGATTTCACCATTTTCGGCATGTTCGACTATGAAATCGATGAAGACACCCGTTTGCTGAACGAAGTCCTCAATATGGATAAAGTCAAAAACCGTCCCCGGAAATGGTTCGGCTGATTCCGGTTTTCCGGTCCGCCTCAACAAAGAAGGAAGAAAACTCAAGAAGGAAGAAAGATGAAAAGACGTGATTTTATGGCAATCGGTGCCGCCGCCGGAGCCGGATTGATGGCCGAACCGTTGACAGGACCGCTCTTTGCCGATGACGGAATCGAAACCGCCGGCCCCGTCCGGGCGGCACTGGCCGGCTGCGGACGTCAGGGGCGTGCCATTCTCAACGCGGGACTCCGGATTCCGAATTTCCGTTTCGTCGCACTTTGTGACATTCAACCGACCGCCGTGCGATCGGCAAAACTGTATCTCGAATCCGAAGACATTGAAGCCGCCGACTACACCGATTTCCGTGAAATGGCGGCACACGAAAAGGCAAACATTGATGTCGTCCTCATTGCGACACCGGATTTCGTCCATGCCGAACAGACGCTCGCCGCCCTGGAGACCGGATGGGATGTTTATTGCGAACCGATGATGGCGACGAACATCGAAGACGCCCGGCAAATGATCCGAAGTGCGAAAAAGACGGGAAAAATCCTGCAGGTGGCCTTTGAACGCCGCAGCGATCCCCGGTACCGGCACGTCGCGGAAAAATTTCTCGACCGGGAGTCCCGCGATCTTCTTTGGGGAACGGTCACGCATTTTGAGACACAGGCCAACCGCCGTGTTCATTCGGAACTCCTCTGGACGCAGCGGGACACCTTGACCGACGATTACCTCAAACGGTACGGCTATGAATCCATGAGTCAGTACCGCAACTGGAAACAGTACCGCAAATACGGTAACGGTCAGTGTGCCGCGAATTTCTCGCAGCAGTTTGATGTTTTCGAGTGGTTTTTCGGTTCCCGTCCCCGTGAAATCCGGGCTATGGGAGGTCTCGATTATTATACGTTCGGCGATTGTTACGACAACACGGCGGCACTCCTTGCCTACAATCTGGACGACAAAACGGTTCGGGCTTCCGGACGTGTCCGGATGACCACCAGCGGCGGCGGGAATCTGCCGTTCGAACATGTTTACGGTGTCAACGGTTCGGTTCAGACTTCGCTGAGTGAAAGCTTTTTCCGGTTCCATGCGGAGCCGGGATTCGCCAAGTGGAACGAATTCGTCCGCCGCGGTGATTTGAAAAGGGAAAACCTTGCCGCCGAAGGGGAAGACCCGAACCTGATTCATGTCCGTGAAACGGGCAATGTCGTTCCGTATTTGATTCCTGTCCTCCGTCCCGATTCGATCGTCCGGCTCCATCTGGAAAATTTCGTCCATGCGGTTTTGGGGAAGGAAACACCGAACTGTCCCGCCGAAGCCGCGTTCCCGGCTCATGTGATAGCATGGAAAATTGCCGAAGCCGCCGAAACCGGTCAAACCGTCACGTTGAATGACGAATCGTTCGCCCTGTAAGTTTTCCCCGCCTGTTTCCGATTCACTCCGTTTCTATGAAAGGTTGTTTTATGCAAAAGTTCCGTTTTTTGGTCGTTCTGTCTTTGGTATTCCTTCTCTTGCCGGACTCCGGGATGGTGTCCGGACAGGAGACAACGCCGAAACCTCAAAAAATCCGGGTGCTTCTTATCACCGGAGAAGATCATCCCTCGCATCGCTGGCAGGAAACCGCTCCGGTGGTGAGAAACGGTCTGAATGCGGAGAAAGACATGGATTGCCGGCTCGTCGATGATCCTGAAATTCTCGCAACGGAAGTGATTTTCGATTATGACGTGCTGGTGTTCCATTTTAAGAATTACAAGCCGCTGAAACGTCAGGAACAGGCGAAGCGGAATCTGGTCAAGTTCATTGACAACGGCGGCGGTCTGGTTCTGATTCATTTCGCGTGCGGGGCTTTCGAGGATTGGCCGGAGTTCGAAGAACTGGCGGGACGCGTTTATGATCCGAAGAAACCGGCTCATGATCCCTATGGTCTTTTCAAAGTGGAGTACGCCGACCATGATCATCCGGTCACCAGGGGATTGGAGGATTTTGAAATCATGGACGAACTTTACACTTGTCTGAAAGATTCCGCGGTTCCGGTGCATGTCCTGGCGGAATCGGAATCCAAAGTGGACAAGAAGCGTCATTCGATGGCTTTCGTCCGCGAACACGGCCGCGGCCGGATTTTTCTGACGACGCTCGGACATGATGTCCGAGCGGTTTCTTCGCCGGACTTCAAAGCGATGCTGCAGCGTGCCGTCCGCTGGACCGGCAAACGGGTAATGTAAGGCAACAGGTGTCGTAT
>JAISQK010000139.1 GCA_031274255.1 Planctomycetaceae bacterium
CAAACATCATTGTGGTCCACGGATTAACCTGTGCGGCACCGAAACAACCGCAACTGGTTTCATGCAAAACCACCGCTTTATAAAACGAAACTACGGCAAAGGTTCCAAAACAAACAACACTCGCAATCCATGTCCATTTCGGCATTAAGCCAATCAATAGCCAGATTCCGAACACCAGTTCAAACTCGACCACCGCGACATTGAACCACCTTGCATGAAGCAAACCTTGTCCCAAATCCGGCATTGTCGCAAGTTGATAGGCTTTCATGCCCGCTGCTGTCAATATCACACAACCGATCAACACCCGCAAAACAGGCTACATCCATTGGCGGTCACGGATAATTCCCTCAGTTGATTGTATCATTTCGGTTACAACGGACATCGTTTTTTAATCCGATAATCACGACATTTTCACGAACTCTGTGTATCAGCTTATCACAAACTATCGGATACAGTAAGGGCAAAGCAGAAAAATCTGCAAGAATAATATAAAATTTCATTATTTTCGAGAAGATTGAACTGTGTATAGTAGAATACGCAATTTTAATAATATAGACAATGACAAAACCAAACAGAATTACTGTCGGAGGTTTTAAAATACGAACCGCGGCGGACGGTTTTCTTTTTCGTCGGATCACCATCATTGCGTTCGTCATTAAGACTTGTTCGGATACTTTGGTTTGAGTAAAATAACAAGTATGGGTAATCCAAATTTCCTGCATTTTCCCTTTACTCTCCTTTGGGTCTCTCTCAAAACAGATTCGATGTTGCCACGAATAGACGAATGGGGACGAGTGATTCGTATTGATTCGTGCATTCGTGGCTAAAAAAGAAGTTTTGAGAGGTTTCCAAACAAGTCTATTGATGTTTTTCGACATCGGTTATCATTTTCCTGAGTTTTTCAGTACACTCAAAATGTTCTTCCTGTCTCTTTGTGCCTTTGCGGTGAAAATTCCTGTCTCCGGCGCATCTTCGTTTTATCGAAAGAACCGGACGAAAATTTCCTTGCTGTCGTAGAGGAGAAAATTGGTCTTGTGATAACTCTTGACCGCCGGTATGTTCTGCATATCGACTGAAACCGTCAGTTGCCTGCCGTGACGCAAAAATGTCACGTACTGGGCAAACCGTATGATTTCAGAGGAAAGCTTTTGTCCGCGAAATTGCGGTGTCAAACCAAGATAGGTCAGTTCAAACAGTTCCGGCTGTTCCCATTGCGTGAGGAGCAGTGTTCCGGCCATTTCCTGTTCCCGCTCGATAAAAAACCAAAGTTCCGGCTGAAACGGATGACTCTCCATGTAACCTTTGAGGATTTCTTCCGTAGGACAAATTCCGATGAGTGTCGGAAAATCCTGCGTTCCGGCGTAAGTCTGTTCGACGAGGTCCACCATTTTCAGCCAATCGTTTCTCCGATACGGCGTAAAACGAAGCTGTTCCATCGGTGGAGTTCGCGGGAAATCCTCTTCCTGTGAAACGAGGTACAGCAATTCTGAAATCTTTTCAAAACCGGCTTCGGCGGAATAAATTTTGTCGAGTTCCCGTTCGCGATCCACAAAAATCATGACGGTCGGCGAGTGATGCTTCACGGCATCGTCACACAAACGCGAATACAGGATACGGAGTATTGATTCCGGTTCGTCCGGCGCAATGGACGGAGGCAAAGCGAGAATGGTTTTGTCCGGCCGCAAAAACGTGTGAAGCACACCGGCGATTTTCCCGTGCCGCCGCCAGTGATACAGTCCCGGACACACATCCGATCCGGTGTTTTCCGCTTCCTGAAGTAAAATGCTCTTTAAACCCAAAATCCGTTCCTCACGCTGTTCCGCGGACACATGATGTAATTGAAGGTCAAGCACGGCGTGAAGTTCTTCCCATGTGGTTTCGTGAAACTGAAGTGTTGTCATTCGATACTCACCGGATACGTTCCCGTTTTATGTTAATCACAGCAAGTATAATCGGCGGAAGTCTCCGTTTCAAGTGTCCCTCGCTGTTGTTCGGATTGGTTTTGGGCAAGAAGCAACCGTCCGGCGAGTTTCAAAACATCCACCGGCCAAAAACATTTCGGCCGCGGATGAACGGCTTCGGGATTGTCCGCGGCAGGCCGACAATTCAAAATCACCTTTTGCCACCGGGACGGTATCGAATCCACTCCGTACACCGCGCCGAGCAACGCTCCGCAAATCGCCCCGTTGGTATCGGTGTCACCTCCCTCGCCAACGGTTTCGATCACCGCTCGTTCCGTGTCGGCCGAATGCAGCAACCGGTAAAAAGCGTTTTGGAACGCAAGCAGCACCCAACCGCTTTGGATACTGAAATTCCCCGGCACTTCGGATTCCGCCCGTTCCAGTGTTTCCGTCACGGACTTTTCGTAGTAGAGCTTCTGTTTGGATCGCCGCAGTGCGTTGTCATACAGTTCCCGCGGTGAAAGTCCGGTTCGCACTGCTTCGGCAATGGCCGTGGTATAAACGGCGGCGGACTTCCGGCACACAATGTTCGGATGCGTCAGCCGGGCATCCTGCATGGCCCAATCCGCCACGAGTTTTAAAGGAAAGCGACTCCCGAAAATCCCGAGCGGACTGATCCGCATGAGTGAACCGTTCGCCTGGGAATCTTCGTTTAACAAACCAATGCCAAGTGCGGATCCGATTGTTCCGCCGCAGTCGAACGGTTTGGAATTGTACCAGTATTTGTACGCATTGAAAACTTTTCCTGCGTCGTATTTTCCTTCCTGTGCAAGCGACCTCGCAAGCATTAACGCCATCTCCGTATCGTCGGTCGGCTGTCCGGCGAGTGTGTTGAAGGTTCCGCCGTTTTCCATATCGCGCACACCATCGGGATACTGATCGGTAATCATGGATTTTGTGCGGAACTCGACCATTTGTCCGAGAGCATCTCCGGCACACTGTCCCAAAAAACATCCTTGGGCGCGGGAAAGTCCGTCAGGCGGTATCATGTCCATTCCTTTCTTTGCGGAATCTCAAAACCGCAAAACAGAAGTGTAACCGATTGCGAGTCATTGGTCTTCATGGATGTCCCGCCATTCCTGCAGAATACGACCCAATGGGGCAAACGAAAAGCGTTCCAAAAGACATTCCAGACGTGAAGCCGTTTTCCGAAGATTGAGATAATGCCGGAAACGGCTTTTGAACGGTGCTCCGGCGATTCGCGGCTGTTCCGGATCGACTTCCCACGGATGCAGATAAAAGACGAACGGACGCTCACGATTCACACGGTTCAGAAAATACAACGTCACCCCCAAAGGGAAGAGCCGGAAATATCCGCCGCCGCCGACGGGAATATTCATTCCGGCAAACTTCACAACAGTCATGGGAAACTCCAGAATCGGTCCGGCTTCCGTTTCGATTTTGTGAATCGTGACCGGAGCGTCGGGATTTCCATACAGATCGTGGTGTATCGGAAACACGCTGGAATCATAGCGGTACCCCGTTTCCGCAAGCACGGTGTGTCCCCAGGGAGTCTGCCGGCCAATGGAAAAAGTCGGGGCGCGATAGGCCAAAATTTCCTGACCGCTTAAATCCTGCAATAATTTTCGGCTGTCCCCGACATCGCACCGGAATTTTTCCCGATCCTGTGTGTAAACCAACTGATGTTCCATCCCGTGCGACCCGATTTCATGTCCGGCAGCGGCGATTTTCCGCACGAGATTCGGATTCCGCTTCGCTTCGTAACCGAGGACAAAAAAGGTGGCTTGCACATGATGTTTTTCAAAAATACCGAGTAACCGTTCCGTGTTTGCGACAGACCGCGACTCATAGTTCGGCCAATCGTTTTTGGAAATAATTCTTCCAAAAGC
>JAISQK010000159.1 GCA_031274255.1 Planctomycetaceae bacterium
TTCAGCCGGCAGCATTTCTGGGGGGAACCGTTTCCGATTCTGCATGAACTCGGAGACGACGGCAAGCCGAACGGACGGATCCGCGCACTCACGCCGGAGGATTTGCCTGTCGATTTGCCGCATGAAATTCAATTCGACGCGAAACACAATTCCCCGGAACCGCCGCTTGAAAAAGCCCCGGAAAGCTGGCTTCACGTGACCCTTGACGGCAAACGTTACAAACGTGAAACGAACACGATGCCGCAATGGGCGGGGTCCTGCTGGTACTATCTGCGTTTTCTCGACAACCGGAACAACAGGATGTTCATTGATCCGGCCGTAGAAAAGGCGTGGATGCCGGTGGATTTGTACGTCGGCGGCGCGGAACATGCGGTGCTGCATCTGCTCTACGCCCGATTCTGGCACAAGGCGCTCTTCGACCGCGGTTATCTCAGCCATCCGGAACCGTTCCGCAAACTCGTGAATCAGGGAATGATTCTCGGTGAAACGGAACTGACCGCGTTTCAAACCCCGGACGGAAAGTGGGTGAGTGCGAAAGAGGCGGAACCGGCCGGTCACGGGTTTTTCCGCAAAGGGACCCAGGAACCGCTCCTTGCCGTCAAGAGGGATGCCGCACAGACCGAAAAACGCGGTGAGTCCTTCGTGTTGAAAGAATGCCCGGAAATCGTTGTGGACAGCCGGTCATTCAAGATGTCGAAGAGCCGCGGCAACGTGATCAACCCGGATGATGTCGTCAATGGTTACGGAGCGGATTCCCTGCGGCTTTACGAAATGTTCATGGGACCGCTCGAAGCCGTCAAGCCGTGGTCCATGGACGGCGTCAGCGGCGTGCGCGGCTTTCTCGACCGTGTGTGGCGGATGATCACCGCGGTGGACGCCGAAGAAATCCGGCTCAATGACGCGGTCCAGGATGTTCCGCCGAGCGACGAGCAAAACCGCGTTCTCCACAAAACCATCCAGGGGGTCACCCATGACATCCGAAACATGCTTTTCAACACGGCCATTGCGAAGATGATGGAATTTACGAACTTCTTCACCAAACAGGCCGTGCGGTCGAAATCCGCGATGCAAAAATTCGTGCTGCTCCTTGCCCCGTTTGCGCCGCATATTGCGGAGGAGTTATGGCAGTTGCTCGGCGGCAAAACGACGCTGGCCTATGAACCCTGGCCGGCTTTTGACGCGTCGCGGATCAGGGAAGCCGTCGTTGTCGTCCCGGTGCAAATCAACGGCAAGGTTCGCGGCAAAGTCGAAATGCCTGCCGGCATGGACGCCGCCCAGACGGAACAACTCGCCCAATCCGACGAACGTATCGCCGGACTCCTCGCCGGCAGACAGATTGTCAAAACGGTCGCGGTTCCGGGACGGATGGTCAACTTTGTCGTGAAGTGAGATTTTACGGAACGGACAAGGGACACACGAAGACAACGGCCTGATAACCCTTTATTGAAAGAGAATGAAATCATGCAAAACAATGATGATATCGGTCCTGATGACAATCCTTATGCCGTCACCTTTATGGAAGAGGACGTGTTCCGAAATCCGCATGAAGCGAAATATCATCTGGCGATTCGATTTTATCAACGGTCGAGCGTGATGCTTTGTGTTTGGGGAATGTATTTCCTCTTTTGGGGATGTGTTTTACCGATTCTCCTTCAAGAGAAAATTGAACGGACATTGCTCTTTCGACAATTGATCATTCGATATGTTCTTCTGATGCTTCTTCTTCTCCTTGTGATGCGTTCCATTTATCTTGTCATCCGGGTATTAGGTTCCATGCATTACAATTTTTTCCTGATACTTCTGATGGCGGTGATTGCCGTTTGTCCGCTCGCGACGATACCGGTTCTTTTGCTGGCACGTCATCTTGATTGCCGTTATCTGCGGAGGAATCAGTTTCGTGTCGGTTTTTACCGGGTGGAATCGCTGGAAAACGAGGATTGAATGCCGACACGATTCGCTGTGATTGATGCCGTGATGAAGAGGGAGTCCCGCCGGTGCTGAGAAAATATCTTGAACTGGTCCGGTTCAGTCATACGCTTTTTGCGATGCCGTTTGCGCTGCTTGCCGCGGTGATGGCGGCGTATGCCAACCTGACGGAGGAACCGGAATGTCCGATGAAACTCCGCGCGTTTGCGGGGATTGTTCTTTGCATGGTTTTTGCGCGAAGTGCGGCGATGGCGTTCAACCGTTTTGCCGACCGGAAAATTGACGCGGAAAATCCGCGGACCGCCGCGCGTCACCTTCCGGCAAACAAACTCACGCCGCGAAGCGTTTTCGTGTTCACCGTCCTCTGTTCGCTGGGGTTTATCGGCGGAACCCTCCTTTTTCTTCCGGAAAATCCGATTCCCGTGTTGATGTCGGTACCGGTGCTTGCGTTTCTTTTCGGATACAGTTACGCCAAAAGGTTTACGGTTCTCGTCCACTGGTGGCTCGGGACATCGTTGATGCTGGCTCCGTTAGCGGCATGGACGGCACTGCGTCCGGTTTTTTCTCCGGCGCCGGTTTTTCTCGGACTTGCGGTTCTCTTTTGGGCGGCGGGTTTCGACATCCTCTACGCCCTGCTTGACGAAGAGTTCGACCGGCGGAAGAAGCTCTTCAGCGTTCCGGGAAGATTCGGCACACGTTCCGCTCTCCTGACGGTACGGTTTTCCCATGTCCTGATGATGATTTTCCTTGGACTTGCCGCGGAGAGTTACGCTCCTTTCGGACGGATTTTTCAGTGCAGTGTCGTTCTTATCGGACTTGTGCTGATTGCGGAGCACTGCCTTGTCCGTCCGAACGATCCCCAACGGGTGAATCTGGTTTTCTTCGGACTGAACATCTTCGTGTCGCTGACACTGCTGATTGCCGGTGTTGCGGACATTCTACTCTGATGGGATACTCTTTCCAACCGCTTTTCTTTTTTCCGTCGGTTGAGATACGCCGAAGCACGGCAGTTGTTTGAACATGGAGGAAATCAAACTGAATGTATTGAACCGTCACGGCTTGTCCGACCGCATACCGACGAGGGAACAGATGGAGCAGGAGGTCACTGCCTGGAACCGTATCCGCAAATGAGAAAACCTGTCAAATGGATTGACGCTTGACAACCGCTGACGCTTGGATTAAGCTCAAAAGACTATATCCGCAATTCCATTCCTGACTGGGTACTAGAGCGGCGTCTTATTGAGGGTTTCAAGGTCAAACACAATGAAGCGGTCGGCGACTTCCGGAGGAATTTTCATTGGTCTGCGGGTTTTCATCGAAACAAATGCCCATAATGTCTCCGCTCTGACAAGTAAAACGCCGTCGGACTGCCGGAAGAATTGATAACGCCGTGTGGAACGAACCGTCTGAAAATCATAAATAGCTGTTCTCACAAGGATGACATCACCGAAACAAGCCGGCTGGAGGTACTCTACGATGTGTTTCCGTACCACCCAGCCGAAACCGTGCGCAAGGTATTTTTCCGGTGTCCAACCGTTCGCCGAGGAATGCGACACGGCGACATCCTGCATCCATCGGACGTAACAGACATTATTAACATGGTTCATGTCGTCGATGTCTTCCGGTTGAACGGCGATACAGTATTCAAAGTAAGAAAGCAGTTCCATTTTCCTTTTTCCTGCAACAATATCTACTGTATTAGTCGAATATTGCGTCTTTGGAGAAATGATGCAGGATTCGGCTACTTTCCACAGCCGCAACCGCACTCACTGCCAAAAACCATTTTCTTGACTTCCACACCGTCAATAGCGGTCAGTTTTTTGGTCAGTTCCTCTGCTTTGGCTTCTCCGCCGATAAACTCAATTAAAATAGTAGCGTATGGAGAACAGACCCCTTCAGCGACATCATGCAGACCGAGCCGCGTGCGAATATCGCATCCATATTCTGTGAGCGTTTTCTGAACTTCCCCTGATTTGCTCGCAAAACTGTTGACATGAACCCCGAGGATAACACGTGCATTTTTCATAAATTCATTCCTTCTTTCTAAATTTTTGGTAGCTGACACAAATCTTCACTCATTATATTCACTTTCTTTCCGATTTCCATCCATTCGGGACAAAAAAACGGATTTTTCGATCTCTCCCGCATGACACAATCGGGGAACAGTGTTATATTAAGATAGTCAACGACTCCTTTATGTTATCTTATTTTTGCCAACATCCGGCCTGTTTTATGGGAAAGAGGAATATTATGCGAATATTTACCGCTTTTAAGGCATTTTTTGCCGTATTGTTTCATGGCGAAAATGCGGAAAAGGTGATTTCCGCATTGAAAACATCTTCTCCGGCTGTTCTGCCGCATGAAAAAACGGCGGAGAAAATTGAAAAAATCGAGCCGTCGCAGCAAAAATCCGATCAGAAAACAGTGCAGCAATCGGAAGCAATCACACTTCTGGCGGCACTTCAGCGTGAGGCACGTTTGATTGATTTTTGTCAGGAAAACCTCGACTCCTATGAGGATGTTCAGGTCGGTGCGGCGGCGAGGGCGGTGCATGACCAGTGTGCGGCGGTGCTGGAACGGTTTTTTCACATTGTGCCGCTACGGAAGGAACCGGAGCAGTCAATCGTTGAGGTGACACAGTTTGATGCGGCGGTGGTTCAGTTGACCGGCAACATTCAGGAAAAACCTCCGTGGCGAGGTCAACTCACACATCACGGTTGGAAAGCGGTCAAGTGCGAACTCCCGGCGTGGAACGGCACGAAAGAATCCGCGATGGTCCTTGCCCCTGCGGAAGTCGAAGTGCCGTAAGAAATCCGATTCCGGACCGGGACGGCCCGCCATGATTTATTGACCGTATTCCCTATTATTAACCTTTACACCTCCCTAATTACTTCTGCGTAATACACGTAATACTACTGAGAAAACCGGAAAACACCATGTCGGAACACGCCTTTCAGATTTGTATCAACCCCAAGTGCCGCAAGACTTACGGAATCAGCGAAATTCATCACGCCTGTCCGGCGTGCGGTGAATTGCTTGATGTCGGTTACGACTGGGACAAGCTGCCGGTGCCGAAAAAATTGTCCGATTTTGAACAGTATTGGCCGAACCGCAACATTCCCCAACGGTTTAGCGGGGTCTGGCGATTCCATCATCTTCTGCCGTTCGTACCGATCGAAGATTGTGTCACCATCGGCGAGGGACAGACGATTTTGCAGAACGCACCGTTTATGGCGGAATATGTCGGACTGAAGCGGGGAAAACTTCATTTGCAGTACGAAGGGATGAACCCGTCCGGGAGTTTCAAGGACAACGGCATGGCCGGTGCGTTCACGCATGGAAAACTCGTCGGAGCGTCCCGTGCCGCGTGCGCTTCGACCGGAAACACAAGTGCGTCACTGGCACTTTACGCAGCGGTCACCAGACTGATGAAGGCGGTCATCTTTATCGGATCAGGGAAAATCGCGTATGGAAAGCTCTCGCAGGCACTTGATTACGGAGCCAAAACCATACAAATCATCGGCGACTTTGATGACGCCATGAGCCGTGTGCAGGAAGTTTCGAAAAAGCTGAGGATCTACCTCGTCAACAGCGTGAATCCGTTCCGGCTTGAGGGGCAAAAGACGATCATGTTCCGCGTTCTGGAGCAACTTCGCTGGAATATTCCGGACTGGATTGTCGTGCCGGGCGGTAATCTGGGAAATTCAAGTTCTTTCGGTAAGGCGTTTCTTGAACTCAAGCAGCTCGGACTCCTCGAAAAAATTCCGCGTTTGGCGGTGATCAATGCGGAAGGAGCCGACACACTTTACCGGCTCGTCGAAAAAGAGGGGCTTCGCTGGAACGGCGGGGAGTACGACAAAACTCTTATCGAAAAGTTCTATGCGGACATGGATACGGAAGGCCGCCGTGCGGACACAATCGCCAGCGCGATTGAGATCAACCGTCCGGTGAATCTGTCGAAGTGTCTGCGGGCGATTGATGCCTGCCGAGGTGTGGTCCGCGAAGTTTCCGAGCAGGAAATTCTTGACGCGAAAGCTCAAGTCGGACAAGGAGGTCTCGGCTGTGAACCGGCGAGTGCCGCGAGTCTGGCCGGGACGAAAAAACTCATTACAGAAGGTGTCATAACTCCTGACGAACGTGTTGTTTGCGTTCTGACAGGGCATCAGCTTAAAGACCCTAACGCAACGGTCGCGTATCACCGGATGGACGAGTCGCTGTACGACAAATATCTGAGAGTCCGCGGTGTGACGGAAACTCCCTTTGCGAACGAACCGATTACCGTCCCCAATCAATTGGAGGTAATCCTCGACGCTTTGAAATAAATACAGATTCTCTTGCAATATTTGCCTTAAAATTGTGTAAGATTTCTATTGCAAATGCGTTTGCATTTCCGGTGCATTTCTGTTAAGATTACAGGAGCGTCAAATGATTCCACGATAAAAGGAAGGAACAGAAATGAAATGCTTCTCAATGGTACTGATTGCGTCCGTAACATGGATGTTTTTTAGCGTCCTGAATTTTGCAGAGGAGACACCGGATACTCTCAACAACTGGGAAAGCCCGGGACTTGTCTGGATCAATAAACTGCCGCCGCGGGCTTCGGCGGTCTCAAAATCAGGAATAGACAGAATTTCACTCAACGGAAACTGGAAGTTCCATCACGTGATGAAACCGGCGGACCGTCCGCTCGACTTCGGCAAGACCGATCTTGATGACAACGGCTGGGACACCATTCCGGTGCCTTCCAACTGGCAGATGTTCGGATATGATTATCCGATCTACACGAATATGCCGTATCCCTGGCATGACAGACTTTCACCGCCGCATGTTCCTGAAGATTTCAATCCGGTCGGAAGTTACCGCAAAACATTCACGCTGACACCACAGCAAATCACCGGTCAGAAGGTGATTGTGCATTTTGCCGGAGTGGAGTCGATGTTTTACGTTTGTGTCAACGGCGAACGCGTCGGCATGAGCAAGGACAGCCGCACCGCCGCCGAGTTTGACATCACCGGTTATGTGCATCCGGGCAGGAATCTTATTGCGGTGCAGGTTTTCCGGTGGTGCGACGGTTCCTATCTTGAGGATCAGGACTTTTTCCGGCTCTCCGGCATTTTCCGCGATGTCTGGATTTACACGCTGCCGCAAGTCCATATTGCGGATTACACCGTGGTCACCGAGCTGGACGAAAATGACAAAACGGCAACACTGAAAGTTTCTGCGGTGATTGAAAATCATACGAAGGAAACGCAAAAGGTTACACTCTACTATACTCTCGACGATCTTCTTAATGCGGTTGACTATGAAGCAATACCAACCGACACGGACGAAAACGGACGCAGTCGGTCGCTAACGAAACCCCGGTTTATTCGATCCAAGAGACCATTACCGAGGCCGGCTTTACCGCCGCTTGAGGTTGAAGCGGCTCCCGGTGTGCAGACGGTGACATTTGATGATCTGCCGATACCCCAATCCCGTTTGTGGTCGGCGGAAGTGCCGAATCTTTACGATTTCAACCTGACACTGGGGACACCGGAGAAACCGCTTCAAAACATTGCCTCGAAGATCGGTTTACGCACATCGGAAGTGAAGAACGGTCAGTTGCTTGTCAACGGGAAGCCGGTTCTTCTCAAAGGGGTCAACCGTCACGAGCATGACCCGAATCTCGGCCATGTCGTCACCGAAGAGATGATGCGTCAAGACATTGAACTGATGAAACGGTTCAACATCAATGCGGTACGGACATCGCATTATCCGAATCATCCCAGGTGGTACGAGCTTTGCGATGAATACGGTTTGTACGTCATTGATGAAGCGAACATCGAATCGCACGGCATGGGGTACGGCGACAAAACACTGGCCAAAGCTCCGGAATGGAAAGCCGCTCACCTCGACCGGACCATGCGGATGTTTCACCGCGACAAGAATCATCCGAGTATCATTATCTGGTCGCTTGGAAATGAAGCCGGAAACGGTCCGAACTTTTACGCCACTTATGACTGGCTCAAAGAACACGACAAAACACGGCCGGTGCAGTATGAACGTGCGGAACGGGACCGCAACACGGACATCGTTTGTCCGATGTACATGAAACCGCAAGGGACTGTTGATTACGCCTCGAAGGAGCAGACGCGGCCGCTGATTCAGTGCGAGTATGCCCATGCGATGGGAAACAGCGTCGGAAATCTTTGGCTCTACTGGAAACCGATTTACGAAAAACCGCAGCTTCAGGGGGCTTTCATTTGGGATTGGGTCGATCAGGGTCTGCGGATGCCGGTTGTTTCGCTGGAAACAAAGACTGATGAGACGAAGTTCAGGAATCAGGTTAAACTCTTCGGGGAACTTCTCACATGGAAAGGGAAGACCGGACTTCGCGGTTACGCGGCCGCTCCGGAAAACGCGGAATATCTCAACATTCACGGGAAAACACCTTTCGCCGTGGAAGCGGTGGTCATGCCGTACAGTCATGAGGAAGGCCCGTTTGCCGGCAAGGGAGAACATCAATTCGGACTCAAGCAGACCGGTGATGAAATTCAGTTTTACTATCATAACGGACAACATTGGGTCACCGCCAGAGCAAAACAGCCCGAGGGTTGGAAAAACAACTGGCATCACGTCATCGGCACGTTCGACGGCGGAAAAATTCAACTGATCGTTGACGGCAGCATCCTTGCCGCGGCGGACGCCGACGGGGAGGTCAACCCGACACGTTATCCGTTGGAGTGCGGGCGAAATTCCTTCCGCCTTGAACGGGTTTGCGGAGCGTTGATCCATTCGGTGACGGTTCAGACATTCCCGGAAGGTACGCCGCTGAACTCGGCGTCGCTTCCTGACGGCGGGACGGCGGTTCTGAAGTTTGCTTTTGAGCAATCCCTTGCCGGGTTCTACGGGCAAGACCTCCGCTGCGTTGTTTCGGCGAAGAGGCCGTCCGCGCCGATGGGGTACGGCGGAGATTTCGGACCGCCGGATGTTCCGACCGATCAGAACTTCTGCATGAACGGACTTGTCAGTGCCGACCGCAAACCGCATCCGGCGTTGTTTGAAGTGAAACATGTTTATCAACCGGTTTTCATCACCGCCGATCCTGACGATCCGTCCAAAATCACGGTCACGAACAACCATTTCTTCCGCAATCTCGGCAGCTATAAGATGATTGCGGATTGGATCATTGACGGCAGGATTCTCCACTCGGTCCCGCTTCCGCAGCTTTGGACCAAGCCGCAAACATCAGAAACGATAACGCTGACGCTTCCGCCGTTTGACATGTCAGAAATTCCGTCGAAATTCGGGGACTGTTACGTCAATATCCGGTTTGAACTGCGGAATGCCGAAGGAATGCTTTCTGCGGGGCATGTCGTCGCGGCGGAACAGATACGTCTGAAAGACGGTCCGCTCCTCGGGGAAATCACGACCATGGACTTTACGCCGTGGCGGACGGACGAAACGGAGCGGCAGATCACGCTCGAAAGCCGTTATGCAAAGCTCACCTTCGACAAAACACTCGGCGGTCTCGTGTCGTGGAAGGTGTTCCGCGGAGGCAGACAGCATGAAATCCTGTCTGCCGGAAGAGCGGTACGGCCGGACTTCTGGCGTGCTCCAACCGACAATGACCGTGGGAACAACATGGCCAAAAATCTGGGGGTATGGCGGTTCGCCGGAGAGGAATGGACGGCGAAGCAAGTGACCGTCCGCCATGTCAATGACATGGTGACGGAGGTTGTCTTTGAAGGAATCATTCCTTTGGTGAATGCGGAATGCAGTGTCAAGTATTCCTGCAACGCCAAGGGAGGAATCGACATGACCGCAAGCGTGAAGCGTCCGAAAAATTCGCCGGAGTTCCCGCGTTTCGGAGTGCAGTTTGTCCTTGCAGGCGACGGCAAAACGCCGGTGGAATGGTACGGACGCGGGCCGCAGGAAAATTATCAGGATCGTAACACCGGAGCGGTGATCGGCCGTTACGGGAGTACGGTGGGGGAAATGTTCACCACGCTGTACTCCGAACCGCAGGAAAACGGTTACCGCACCGATGTCCGTGAAGTGACGATCGGGGGGCTTCGGATTGCAAAACTTCAGGACGGTCAGCCGTTTTCCTTCGGGGTGTCACAATATGAACACAAAGACCTGGAGGGAGTGCGACACAGTTGGATGATTCCGAAACGGGAGTACCTTCTGCTCAACATTGATTTCGGTCAGATGGGGGTCGGCGGCGACGATTCCTGGGGGGCTCCGACGCATCCGGAATTCCGCTTCACGGAGAACGAGTTCCGTTATTCATTCCGAATCATGCCGAGGTAAAAACGCATTGGTGCCGGAATCGTTTACCGGTTTTTCGGGCGGGTACTGGAAATAGAGTCAAGTCGTCCTATAATACTGTAATTTATTACGGTGTCATGTTCCGATTCAACAGATGTTTGATGGTGAAACAGGGCCCACGTGTTTCATGGGGTGTCTTTTGATGTGCCGTCGTTGATATCATTCCTATTATCCAAGAAAGCGATAAAATGTCATCATTCGTTTACTCAAAAGAACAGGCGAGGACCTATATTTCCCGAGCGACCGAAAAGTTTGCCGTCGGACTCTGGAATTTTATGGAAATCACCGGACGGCATATGGCCGCCATTTTGGAAAGCAAGGCCGGTAATGGAAAAATCGTTATTTGCTGCGGTAAAGGAAATAACGCAGGGAGCGGTCTCGCGATGGCCAGATATCTTATCAATTGGGGACATGACGTCGAAGTCTGGATGCTCAACGAACCGAAAAAACTTTCCAAATACGCCCGTTTCAATTTTGAGATTCTTCGTGACAGTTGCGGCAAGTTCTTTTTCACCGGTCATGAGCCGGAGTCTTTTGACGCGGCATTGTACTACTCGGATTGGGTTGTGGATGCCGTTTTAGGGGTCGGGATTGACGGTGCCCCGCGTAAGGAGGAGGCAAAAGTCATCCGAAAAATCAACAGCATCGCCAAAAAAGTTTTTGCGGTGGATGTGCCGAGCGGTCTGAACGTTGACACAGGAACGCCGTACACCCCGACGATTCGTGCGGCGTACACCTGCACTCTGATGGCTCTGAAGAAAGGCTTCCTCAACCCGGAATCCGCCGATTGGACTGGTGAAGTCAGCGTCGTGGATGCGGGTCTGCCCGGATGTTTTTGAGTTTTGGGGTTTCTAGGTCGTCAGTATAAGATGACGCCCTCGCGGGGAACATGCTGTTGCATCCCGAACCGCGAGCCCCGGTGGGCGG
>JAISQK010000180.1 GCA_031274255.1 Planctomycetaceae bacterium
CGTGTCGAAACCGATTATCAATCCGAACTCGACACACTCATGAAACTCAATTTCCAAAACCTTAAAAAGGGGCAAGTAATGGCGTTGTAAGGTATAGTCAAGAAACTTATTAATTTTTACGATCCGCGCCAATTTTCCCTGACCCATGGTGTTGGTCTGACCACACGGAAACCATACTTTCCGACCCAGCCTTTGACTGCCGTATCGGGATTCGGGTTGCCGTGAAAAACGACAATTTTGGCGTTTTTCGGCTTTTTCGGGACTGTAAAGTAACATTTTGGAAAACGGCTCAAGCAACTCCGCTTGAAACTTCGGCACCATTCTTCCGGCCAGTAGTCGAGAATCCCTTTTTCGGCAATTGCGTAAGAGAGGTATGCTTGTTCGTTTCGGTGCTTTTGACGAATCGACTCGCGGTTTTTGATAAAATTGTCAAGAATGTCAGGATATTGACCAATTTCAAACCGAAAAACAGAGGAATTTCCAATGAGGTCTTGCGGGAAATCCCAGTCTTTAATGATACGAAATTCACCTGGCACCTCGAAAAACGGCTCCAAGGAATCCAGTATGACAATATCAAGGTCAAGATAGAGGGCGGTTCCTTCCAAATCAGCGAGTTTTTCGCCGAAAACGGTCAACTTTCGCCAGCCCCGTTCCGGCAAATGCGGCGGAATGTCCAACTCCGGCAAAGGGCGTACCTCAATTTCAGGGTTCAATCCGGCGGCGTCTTCCGTAAAACAGACAAAACGGTGAGGCCGCGTCAAATGCCGACGAACCATCGCCGCGAGAATATTCACATAGTGAGGGGGGTATTTTGTTCCCCATTTCATACAGATGATATTGTCCATGGGTGAGATTACTGTAAAATTTGTGTATCGAAATCAAAGACACGCAGACCTTTTTTGAAACGTATTCCTCGACAAGCCGGACAAAATCCCAAAATTCTAAACATGCCTTAAATTACTGAAATTCTAAACATTTCGGACCGAAAAACAAGGACTATCGCTGTCATTCTTGAAAAATTTTCCTTTATTATATTGCTTTTTTGAAATTTTGTTGATAGAATAGCCTTTTAGAACGGTTATTGAAAAAATACAAAAGAAAGCGTATTTTTGTCTTGCTTTATAAAAGAGATGTTTTTACAATAGGATTTAATGACCAGAGTTTGCGGTTTTGACGCCTTCCCGCCATCAATAGGGCAAACTGACAGCGGGAGTGGTTGAGTCATAGAGGCTGTGCGAAGGAAGCGTTTTACAGCAGTTTCACGGAGGAAAGAGAAGATGCGGAAAAATATATATTGTGTGATTACACTTTTTATGTCCTCGGCACTGTTGTTGCTGATGACGATGTTGGTGTCGCAGTTTGTCGGTCGGGGATTTGCTCAGAGTGAAAAGATCACTCTTCCGGTAGTTCCTGACGCCCCACGGGTCTTGGCCTTTTCCATCACAATCGACGACAAATACCAGCAAATTACGGTGATTGACCCGGATTACAAATCCATTGCCGTGTATCGGGTTCCTTTGAATGTTGCGGCGGAAGACGTTAAAGTCCTGTTTTGTGCCAGCCGTAACATTCGCGGTGACCTGCAGTTAACCGGGTTTAACCTGGATTCGGATGCACTTCCGGCGGAAATTCAGTTGTTGTACCGTCATTCCCAATGACGGCGGCGCGGAATGGTTCGTCACGGAGTGAATAACTTTTCATTTTTACGGTGACAGGTGTACGCCTTTCACAAAAACGGACAATTACGCTTACGCTGAGGAAACGTCATTATGGTCGAGTATTACAACCTTGAAAAAACCGCCGAAATGCTCAAAATGACTCCGGGTGAAATCAACAGGATTCGGGAACAAGGGAAGCTGCGTGCGTTTCGGGATGGTGTTGATTGGAAATTCAAAAAAGAGGAAGTCGAGAATTTTTTAGTCGCAACCATCAAGGGACGCAATGCTCAAGAGGAGGGTTCTCCCTTTGGTCTTGATTTTGACGAGGATTTGCTCACTTCCGACAGCGAAAACATGACTCCGATTCTTGCGGATTCCGCTTCGTTTGACGCTCTTGTCGATCAAAGTCTCGCTTCCGACGGCATCATGCCGCAAAATCCTTCTGTTTCCCATGATGAGGAACTGACCCTCACGGCTGACGGTGACTTCTCTATTGAAAACGATATTCTCCTTAATGACAGTGTTTTAAAGGGCAGTATCTTAAATGACAGTATTCTTCTTGTTCCTGAAACGGAGCTTCCCGCGGAGAATACTCCCGGCGATGATTTTGCGGTGAATTTATCAGCGGATAACGATCTTTTCGTAAGTGAAGATGTTTTTTCGCTGCAGGAAGATGTTTCTGTTGCGGAAAATCAACCGGCGGAACCGGAAATTTTTGCCCTGCAAGACACAGACGGCATTACCGCTGACAATATAGCCATTGACAGTATCGCCATTGACAGTGCCACTGATAGCGGAGTCACCCTCAGTGAGGAAAACATCGCCATAGACAGTATTGCGGGGGACAGTGTTACCGGGGATGGGGATAGTGGTCTCAGTCTCGGCGGCGGCAGCGGAATTTCCCTCATAAAATCGGAAAGCGACTATTCCGGTATTGACCTTGCGGAGGACGACATTATTCTCGGCGGTTCCGGAGGACTTGGCGGAAGCAGTGACATCAATCTTGCCGGTGACAGCGGCGTTTCGCTGATTGACGCGGCGGCGGAAAGTGATTTTGCCATTTCTGAACTTCTCGGCGGAAGCGACGCGATTCTGGAACTTGCTCCGGATGACGACATTCTCGCTCTTGTGGACGGAGACATTGATTCCGACACGGCTACGGTGCTTGGAACCGCCTCGGACGCAGACTTCCAGCTCAATATGGACACTCCGGCGGCAGAGGATACGGAGAGTTCCTCACAAGTCATTGCCATTGACGACGATCTTTCCGAAGAACTGGGATTGTTCACTTCGGATGCGATAGACACACCGGCTCCTGCGGCTCAAACCGTTGCGGGTATTTCACTGACGAAACCGGCTCCGAAAGATTCTGACAAGGTAGAAGCCCTTCTTTTCACGGATGACACGGATGACGCATCGCAAATGATTGACATTGTTTCTCCCGGTGACGGTTTGGGGAACATCGGTTCGGATTTTTCAGAGGATTCCGCTCTCAGCGGGTTCGGCGATTTGAGCGGCGGATTTGATTCGGGGATTGATCCCTCGGCATTTGCTCCGGTCGGTGGTGATACCGCGTCTCCGTTTGGTCACTCCGCGGCGGAAGAACCGATTGCCGTTCTACCGACACCCGCCTCTTCCGCACCGACCGGAAATGAACCGTTTTTCTCCGGTGCGTCGGTTTGCGGTTTACTGGCAGTCTTTTTTCTGTTGTTCCTTGCCGGAACCATGACATTTGATCTGATCCGTAACATGTGGAGTTGGCAGGAACCGTTTATGCTCAACAGCACCCTCATGGACGCTCTCAAAGGAATACTCGGATAAGCCGTTTGTTTATTGCGGTCAGCATAAATGGACATCCGATGAATCACCCGTCCTGCGGATGTTTGTTTGGAAGTCTGTTTTTTCAATCGGAAAAACGTATTTCCGGTATTGGTAAGGCATGTTGATTTCCGGCAGTGCCAAGTGTCATGATCCATCATTCCGGGAGAACGAGAGATTCATTTTTGCGCACGGCGAAAACTTCGGTCCAGCCGTAGATTTGCCGCGAAAACCGGATCCGCTGAATTAAAAAATTGCCGACCATCCGGAAATGCCCCGCGCCAACGTAGCACGTTGGATCGCAGTTGCCTTCGGCCTCCAATAACCCGCTCGCGTTGCTCACCGGTATCCACCGACATTTTGTTTTGTGTTCCAAGTGATTTATTGGAAAGATACTCCATCAGGCGGCTTCCCGGCATTTTCGTGCGGTCGGCATCGGTTGGAAAAATGTTTCTCATCGCTTTTCTTTTGTTCTTCCGGTCAACTCCAGTGAGTAATGCGAACGGGTCATTGCTCTTCGGGACGGCAGTCCCATCTGCGATCAAACGGCACGTTTGGCCGTAGGCAGACATCCTTTTAAAGTCCTGATGAAAGAATTTTTTCTGGGATTGGATTTTACGACTCCTTCGATGTTTCCCCTAATATTATCAACGTTTCCTCTCTTATTATACCCATCAACGTTAATAAATATCTATTTTCAAGATTGGTATAAAATGATATAATTCTTGTTTTTCGTCTAAGTTTGTTCAGGAGGAAGATGATGTTGCGAGCCAATTATACGGAGGACGAACGGAAGACTTTTCAACGATGACGTTACAGCTATCCGGACGAACGAGTCATGCGGCGGTTCGAAATCCTTTGGCTGCACGCCTGTGGCAAATTCGCACCGGAAATCGCTCTCCTCGTTCGCCAACCCCCTCATGGTTCGAGGTGTGATTCACATGT
>JAISQK010000194.1 GCA_031274255.1 Planctomycetaceae bacterium
CTCTTGTATTTTTCCGCAATGATTGCTATAATAGTCTTGTTCATTTCAAGAGTATATTGAATTTTGACTTTTTATGCAATAGCACTTTTAAGTAATGTTATTCGCGCATGAATCCTTAGTCGCTAGTATCCACCGGCGGAACAACGACTCCAATAGGAGGCCGAAGGCTACCGGATGCAACGTCACGTTGCTTCGCTCCCGCTGGTCGCTGGGAAGCGTGCCGCTTCACCGCAGTTGCCTTCGGCCTCTAATGGAAAGATTTTTCCAACCGATGCCGACCGCACGAAAGTGCCGGGAGGCTACCGCCCGTCGCGGCTCGCGACCGGAGGTCGAATGGAACGCAGTGACCATGAGGCGAGTGCCTGCCGGGGCTCCCAGTCACCAAAGAAAGGATGAAACTTTATGGGAATGCCGAAAAAAGAAAATTGGGGAAGCCGGCTGGGAGTGATTCTCGCCGTGATGGGAGGGGCTGTCGGACTCGGGAACTTCCTCCGTTTTCCCGGGCTGGTCGCGACCTGCGGCGGCGGGGCCTTCATGATTCCCTACCTTGTCGCGGTGCTGGTCCTCGCCGTTCCGATCAGTTGGGCGGAATGGGCCGCCGGACGGTACGGCGGCTCCAAAGGTTTCAACTCCGTCCCCGGCATCTTCTATACGCTCACCAAGCGTCCCTACGGAGCCTGGCTCGGACTCCTGCACACCATTATTCCCATCATCATCTTCATCTATTACACGCTCATTGAAGCGTTTTGTCTCGTGTATGCCTGTTCCTATCTGATGGATTCCATGCATCTGGGAACGCCGCAGGCCTATCTGGACAGTTTCAACCGCTTTGTCGGCATGGACGAAAACGGAGCCGTCTTTGCCGAAGGTCTGTTCAGTCCGCTTTTTGCCGCACTGCTCGTGTGCTACGCCGTCAATTTTTTTCTGATTTACCGGGGAATCAGCCGCGGAATCGAACGGTTTTGTCTGTTCGCGATGCCGCTGCTGATTGTCTGCGGACTCGTCCTGATGGTCCGCGTCATTACGCTGGGGAACCCGATGGGAATCGAAGGGCAGAGCTACCGGGACAGTCTCAATTTCATGTGGAATCCGACGCACTCCGGACAGACGTTCCTGGAAAGTCTGAGCAATCCTGAAACATGGCTCCTTGCGGCGGGACAGGTCTTTTTCTCGTACTCCATCGGGTTCGGACTCATCATCACATACGCCAGCTACATGAAAAAGGATACCGATGTCGCGTCGTCCAGTCTCACCGCGATTGCCGGAAACGGGTTTTGCGAAATTATCATCGGCGGAATGATGGTGGTGCCGGTGGCCGTCATGTTTCTCGGGCACGACGCCCTTAATAAAGAAACGCTGGGAAGTACGTTCGCCCTCGGTTTTCAGGCTCTTCCCAGTGTGTTCGACAAAATGTGGTTCGGTCAGGGGATCGGCTTCCTGTTTTTTTTCCTCCTGTTTCTTGCCGCGGTCACAAGCTCCATCTCCGAACTTCAGCCGCCGATCGCGTTCATTCAGGAAGGACTCGGCGTCGGACGGAACCGGAGCTGCCTTTTCCTTTTCCTGATCACGTTCACCGGAACCTGCCTTGTGATGTACTACTCCAAAAACCTGCAGGCTCTCGACACGTTCGATTTTTGGGCGGGGAATTTCTTCATTTTCATCATGGCGACGGTGCAGATCCTCATTTTCGGCTGGGTCTTCGGCATCGAACGCGGTATGGCGGAAATCCGCCGCGGAGCCAAAATGCAGGTTCCGAACTTCATCGCCTTTGTCATCAAATACGTTTCGCCGCTCTATCTGATCGTGATTTTCGGAGCGTGGCTCTCCATCAACCTGCCGAAACGGATTGCAATGATCCGCTCGGAATCTGTGGTGCAGCTTTCATGCTACTTCATGTTCGGACTGGCGGTCTTTTTCTCGCTGATTCTCGTTTACGCCCTGAAACGCTGGCGGAAAACGCGGCGTCTGGTGCATCTTGACGATGTCGAGGATGTTGCCGGCAAATAACACCGTTATTGTGACGATTTTTATCCGTGAGAAGCCGTTTCAAGGGACGAAAGGAGAATTTCCGCTCGGATTAAGGCGGGAACCGTACGGATTTTGCCGGAAAACAGACGGTTTTCGCCTCGGCCGGTGTTTCGGGAGGGTTGCATTAAGTCATTGTAAGACTACATTAATGGGCTGAGAAACTGTATTGTCTGATTGGAAAAAATGTTTTGTTCAGACTCAAGCATTTTATCAAGTTGTAGAGAATGATGGAAAATTTAACATGAATAGTGAAGATAACGGCATTCAGGAAGAAACAAGTTTTGACTTTGAACCGGTATTTGATTTTGTATCCAATAATTCTAGTATCCTTCTTGATAAAGGTACAGCAACATTAAATGTAGGAGATAAACGTTTTGACTTAAATGTTGAAACCAAACTGGATTTAATTCCGCGGCCTCGTATAGATTTATATGTTTCATTCGATACTTTGGGAGTATATGATGCGATTAGTACAGCAGCTTATTATAAAAATGAAAGGTGTATTTTTCAAAGGAATAATGAGGATATTGAAGTTCTTTTACTCAATTGTCCTTATGAAGAAAATAGTTGTTGGAATGTAAAATGCAGTCCCTCATCTGTGCCCATGTTCTGGAAGGGAAAAGATGATACAAAGATTGACTATCTGATTTTTCATCTTTTTAATTTTCCTGATTTTCTAGGAACTCGTCATTCTTGCAAGAAACACAAAAATGGTTCTTGTACCATTCAGCATATTGACTTACATTCAAATGACTGGGATATTGAGCTTAAATCATTACATTTTACAATGCAAAATATTAAATCATTTAAGAAGGATGGAATAAATCAATTGTCACATGTCGGTTGTATTAAACGACCGGATCGTACACCGTTTCAAGGTAATGAAGCATCGGAATGCTTGCAAATAATACGTTATTTTCTCGCTTTTGCCAAAGGAACCTGGTGTAATCCGGTTTGTGCAGTTGGTTTTAATGATTCAAAGGAACGTGTTTGGGAATCTTGGGCTTCATCAAAATCTGTTGATGTTCCATTTGTTTGGTTTGATCATTATCATGGAGAACAATTGCAATTACTTTTTCCCCTTTTTATGAAAAAATGGGTAGATAAACACTGGCATGATTCACTCCATACAATTATTTATTGGTATGTAAATGCTAATGATATTGAACGTGGAATAGAAGGATGTTTAATTTTAGCACAAGCAGCTTTTGAACTGCTTTCTTACGAAGTTTCTGTTAATGAGAAACGTCTTATTTGGTCAAGAAGTTTCAAGGATATGTTGGCATCAGACAAATTCCGTATGCTTTTTTCCACATTACATATTCCTATTGATATTCCTGACGAAACATCAGAAATGAAAAAATTAGCTAAAGAACTGAAATGGCTGGATGCTCCTCACGCTCTTACTGAAATACGAAATTCTTTAGTACACCCCGTACATAAAAACCGTAAAAAATTTAATCGTCAACTTTTAATGGAGGCTTGGAAATTGAGTCTCTGGTACTTGGAACTGGGGATTCTAGCCGTTTGCGGTTATACAAGAACTTATGGAAATCGTTTAAAAAATGATCCTATTGGAACAGTCGATAAAGTTCCCTGGATATAGAAAATATATACTCTCTCCTTTCGCGATAAACTCAAAAAAAGAACGATGCCGAAACGAACAGACCTTAAAAAAATATGTATTATCGGAGCCGGGCCGATTGTGATCGGTCAGGCGTGTGAATTTGATTATTCCGGGACGCAGGCGTGCAAGGCCCTGCGCGAGGAAGGGTACGAGGTGGTGCTCATCAACTCGAATCCCGCCACGATCATGACCGATCCGGAGACGGCAAACCGTACCTATATTGAGCCGGTCACGCCAGAATATGTTGCGGCAGTGCTTCGCAGGGAGCGGCCTGACGCTCTGCTTCCGACGCTCGGCGGACAAACCGCTCTCAACACGGCGTTCAAGGTGGCCGAAACGGGCGTGTTGAAGGAGTTGGGAATCGAAATGATCGGAGCGGACCGCGATGTGATTCATCGCGCCGAAGACCGTGACGCGTTCCGGTCGACCATGATGGAGATCGGTATGGACCTGCCGCGAAGTGCGCTCGCTCATACGATGAGTGAAGCGGCCGCGGCACTGGAGCAAGTCGGGCTTCCGTGCGTGATACGGCCGGCGTTCACCCTCGGCGGAACGGGCGGAGGAATCGCTTACAACCGTCAGGAGTTCGAGCAGATTGCGGCGGACGGGCTGGCGGCAAGCATGGTGAGCGAGATTCTGATTGAAGAGTCGCTGGAAGGCTGGAAAGAGTTCGAAATGGAGCTGATGCGGGACAGGAAAGACAATGTGGTGATCGTCTGTTCCATCGAGAATCTTGATCCGATGGGGGTGCATACCGGCGATTCGATCACGGTGGCTCCGGTGCAGACGATGACCGACCGCGAGTATCAGAAAATGCGTGACGATTCGTTCCGCATCATTCGTGCCATTGGCGTCGAGACCGGCGGCTGCAATATTCAATTCGCACAAAACCCGGACAACGGGCGGCTTGTCGTGATCGAAATGAACCCGCGTGTGAGCCGTTCGTCCGCACTGGCGTCCAAGGCGACTGGCTTTCCGATCGCAAAAATCGCGGCGAAAGTGGCGGTCGGTTACACGCTCGACGAAATTCCGAACGACATCACCCAAAAAACGCCCGCCTGTTTTGAACCGAGTATTGATTACTGCGTTGTGAAGATTCCCCGGTTTGCTTTCGAGAAATTTCCCGGCGGAAACGAGCGGCTGACCATTCAGATGAAGTCGGTCGGTGAGGCGATGGCCATCGGCCGCACCTTCAAGGAGGCATTACAAAAAGGAATCCGCTCGATGGAAATCAAGCGGTTCGGACTCGGCGCCCCCAGTGACGCCGACGCGGAATCCAGGACGCTTGACGAAATTCTTCTCGAAATGTACACCCCGTCGCGCGACCGGCTCTTTCAGATGGCGCGGGCGTTCCGAATCGGTGCAACGGTCGAACAGGTGCGGGACATCACGAAAATCGATCCCTGGTATTTGCGGCAGATCAAACAACTCGTCGAAGAGGAGTTGCAGCTCGGAAAAACGAAACTTGCCGACATGACCTGTGACGAAATGCGGCGGATCAAGCGGCTCGGTTTTTCCGACCGGCGGCTCGGCGAAATCATGACATGCGGGGAACAGGCGGTGCGGCGTTGGCGGCTCAACCATGACATTGACGCGGTTTGCAAACTGGTTGACACCTGCGGCGCGGAGTTCGAAGCGATGACACCCTACTATTATTCCACCTACGAAGAAGAGGATGAAACGGACTCCGGGTCATCGGATGCGGAAAAACGGGAGAAAATTCTGATTCTCGGCGGAGGTCCGAACCGGATCGGTCAGGGAATCGAGTTCGATTACTGCTGCTGTCACGCGGCGTTTGCGGTGCGGGACAGCGGTTATGAAGCCATCATGATGAACTGCAATCCCGAAACCGTTTCAACCGACTATGACACTTCCGACCGTCTCTATTTCGAGCCGCTGACACTGGAAGACGTGCTCGGCGTGGTGCGCCGCGAAAAACCGAAAGGAGTGATTTTGCAGTTCGGAGGTCAGACGCCGCTCAACATCGCTCAGATGCTTGCCGATGAAGGCGTGCCGATTCTCGGAACCTCCGTCGCGTCCATTGCCGCGGCGGAAGACCGCAATCTTTTTTCCGCAATGCTCGAAAAACTGAACATCCGGCAAACGCCCAACGCCACGGCGATTGAACTCGGCGAAGCGGTCAACAAGGCGGCGGTCATCGGTTATCCGGTGCTCATGCGTCCGAGTTTTGTGCTCGGCGGCGCGAAAATGGAAATCGTTTTCAGTGAACAGGACTTGCGGGAATACTGGCAGAATCTGCATGTTTACTGCATGAAAGCCGATGTGACGATTGACCGTGACCATCCGATTCTGATTGATCATTTTCTCGAAAACGCAACGGAGATCGATGTGGACGCCCTTTGCGACGGCGAGCGTGTGTATATCGCGGGGGTGATGGAACACATTGAAGAGGCGGGAATTCACTCCGGCGACTCCGCGTGTTCGATTCCGCCGCAAACACTGCCGCATTGGCTTGTGCGTCAGATTGAACAGACCGCAGGCAAAATTGCGTTTGAACTGAAGGTTCGCGGACTGGTCAATTTGCAGCTGGCCGTGAAAAACAACGTGATTTACGTGTTGGAAGTCAACCCGCGTGCGAGCCGGACGGTGCCGTTTGTCAGTAAAGTGACCGGTGTGCCGATCGCACAGGCGGCGACAAAAATCATGCTCGGCGAAACGCTGGATTCGCTCGGAATCGGTAAAAACCCGCGTGAAATCGAACATGTCGGCGTCAAGGAATCGGTTTTTCCCTGGACACGGTTTCCCGGTGTCGATATCAAACTTGGTCCTGAAATGAAATCGACCGGCGAAGTCATGGGGATCGACCGTTCGTTCGACGCGGCGTTCGCGAAGAGTCAGATTGCCGCCGGACTCAGCATTCCGCAAGAGGGGAACGTCTTCATTTCGGTCAAGGATTCCGACAAGCCGTATGTCGGCGAAGTGGCCGGAAAGCTGCGGGAACTCGGTTTTCATATCATTGCGTCGCGCGGAACGGCGGCGGTGCTGAGCAGTATGGGAATTGCTGTGCGGACGATTGCCAAAATCGTCGAAGGCGCCCGCCCGAACATTCTCGACCTGATGATTGACAACCAGGTGCAGTTGATTATCAACACACCGTCCGGGAAAAATCCGCATCGCGACGAAGTGACGATCCGCTCGACATGTATTCACCGCAACATTCCGCTGGTCACAACGATTCGCGGGGCCCGTGCCTGGCTCGAAGCGATACGTTACTCCAAGCAAAATCCGCAGACCGCCGTCACTCCGATTCAGGATTACCTGTGACGGAAGAGAAATGTCCTGTTCCTAAAGAAAACGCGGCGAGGGGAATTTGCGGCATGATACGGTGGACAGGAACGGCGGCGTCCCTGTCGCGGAACGTTGTTATCAGCAATCACTTGATCGTTTAACATCATCAGGAAACGTGGAAAAAATTACGGACATCCTCGACAAAGCGGTGCAGGGGGGACGGCTCTCACAACAGGAGGCGGTGTCTCTGCTCGAAAAGGCGGATCTTCCCATGCTCGGCGAAGCCGCGGATCTGGTGACGCGGCGACGCCATCCGGAACCGTTTCGCACTTACAATGTGGAGCGAAACATCAATTACACCAATGTCTGTTCAAGCGGGTGTCAGTTTTGTGCCTTCTACAAGCCGCCGGAAGGTTCGCCGGAAAAGCATTATGTCATGAGTGAGGAGACATTGCTCGACAAAATCCGCGAAACGGTGGAACTCGGCGGCAATCAGATTCTTCTTCAGGGAGGACTGCATCCTGATCTGGAGCTTTCGTGGTATGAAAATTTCCTCCGCACCGCCAAAAGGAGGTATCCTGAAGTGAATATTCACGGATTCAGTCCGACGGAGATTGTGTATTTCTCGAAGAAGTCGGGACGAAACATTCGTGAAGTTCTGGAGCGGCTTCGTGCGGCCGGACTCGGGAGTCTGCCGGGCGGCGGAGCGGAAATTCTTTCGGATCGAGTGCGGACAATCGTGAGTCCCCGGAAGGCGTCCGCGGGGGAATGGCTTGACGTGTGCCGGACATGGCATCAGATGGGAGGCAAAGGTTCCGCAACGATGATGTTCGGTCATCTCGAAACCCTTCCCGAGCGCGTCGAGCATCTTGCCAGGCTCCGCGAACTTCAGGACGAAACCGGAGGATTCACCGCGTTCATCTGCTGGACATTTCAGCCGGGCAATACCAGACTTTCGCATCTTGAAAAACTTTCAAGCGGGGACTATCTCCGAATGCTGGCGGTCAGCCGTTTGTTTCTTGATAATTTTGCGAATCTTCAGGCAAGCTGGGTGACGCAGGGAATGGAAGTTGCCGCCCGATCGCTTCACTTTGGAGCCAACGATATGGGAAGTCTCATGATTGAGGAAAATGTCGTGGCGGC
>JAISQK010000203.1 GCA_031274255.1 Planctomycetaceae bacterium
ACGTTTTTTATTCCTTTTAAAGGAAAAATGAAACTCGAAATCGCTTCACCTTTTTTCAAAAATCCAAACCTTTTTCAAATAACTTCATACACAACTATTGACAATAGCTCCGATTCGTCTCCAAAATAATTGTGTTTCATTGCACAAAGTTAATATCTTTTTTAACAAAATACATTTGAAAAAATTGTGTAGATACTATTGAGTGTAGCCGGGAGGCCCGGATTGCACCAGAAAGCCCAGAAACGACAGGCTCGCCCACGCTCTTTCGAACCGGCTTGTCGCCGTATTGAAATAAACCGCGTGACCGGCCTGCACATCGTCGCCGAGCGGACGTTCCGTCAGAATCAGAGCGTCCCGGCCCGTCGCCGCACGGAGGAGGTTGTACACGTAGGCCGGGAAGAGGAATGAGATTGGCCAGCGGACTGTACCCGTCCGAATTCGAAGTCCAGAGATAATCCACTTCGTCCGCAGGAACACGGGTGACCGTGCCGTCCCGCATCGCCGGAACCGTCTCCCTTCCGTCCGGCAGCTTCCGCCTTAACTTCTCGAACTCCGACTTCACCGCCAGCGTAGCCGCAAGAGCCACCAGCCGGGGAAACGGCTTGCCGCCGTCGCACGACCAGAGCGGCCAAAGCGGATCCCTGCGGTAAAAAAACTCCCGAAACTGCCGTGACATTCGATCCCGTAAACCTGACAGAGTGACTGTAAAAACTGCCGAAACGTAGCTTTCACAATCTCAAGGTTAAGAAGATTCCGCCGTCAATCTTTCTGTACAAAAACCGAAATTCTCCGCGACAGACCCTCTCCGAATCTGCCTTTTTCTGTCAAAATCTGTAACCACTAACGCCGAAATGTAACCATATACAGGTTTTCGAAACGTGCTATAATACGTAGAATGACACGGCGGATTGTTTCCCGTACGGAAGTGTCTCGCCGTAAGTCTTTTCATTAAAAGAATTTACCAAGAATGTTTCCGCCCCGATAAAGGAACGAGCCTCAGCCTGTTAGTCGCTGGAACCAATAGACAGAACAACGTCTTCAACGGAAGCCGAATGGAACGCAGTGACTATGAGGCAACTGCGGTGCAGCAGCATGCTGCCGGCTCAATTGATCCAGTGCAGGATTTTTTCGCAGTCCGGTTTTTCTTTCGGCGGAACAACGTCCATCCAGTTTCCTTTTTCATCAATCAGAAATTTTTGAAAATTCCATTCGACCGGAGCATCTTTCACACCGTTGAGCTTCTTTTCCGTCAGCCAATGATAAAGCGGGTGCATGTCGTCCTCTTTTACGGAAATTTTCGACATCACGGGAAACGTGACGCCATAGTTTTTCGTGCAAAACTCCTTGATTTCCGCATCGGTTCCGGGTTCCTGCCTGCCGAAATTGTTGGACGGGAACGCAAGGATGGTGAATTTTTCGCCGCCGTACCGGGCGTAAAGTTCCTGGAGTTCCTTGTATTGAGGCGTCAAACCGCATTGGGAAGCGACATTGACCACGAGAATTTTCTTTCCCCGAAACCGGGACAGGGAAATGTCGTTGCCGTCAATATCCCGGACAGTAAAGTCGTAAAAATGTTTCACCGGCGTGAAACGGAAACCATTTTCCACGGTTTCCACTTTTCCCACACCGGGAAAGGGAACATGCGATGCGGCAAAGAACAAACCTTCCTCGGCCGCCCGTTTCATCCACTTGCGACGCACTTCGGAAGCCGCTTTTCCATCGCGGTCGTATCTTGCATTGATGCCGGGGTCTGCAAACTGAATCGCGCTGCTATGGAGTAAATCCGCAACAACCGCAATTTTGACATCTCCCGAGGTGATCAAAAAACCGGTATGTCCCGGTGTGTGCCCCGCAATATTAAAAGCGGTGACTTCCGGCAAAACAAGCGGCGTTTTCTCCTCCTGCGGAATAATCTTCGGCTCACCATACGCTTTGGCGGATTTTTCCGCTTGAGACGGATTGGACTCTTTCCAGAATTTCCATTCGCTTGCGGAAATCCAAAGCGAAGCATTGGGAAAAACCGCCGTGCCGCCGCGAAGCAAACCGCCGACATGGTCTCCATGCGTATGGGTCAAAAACACGGCATTCACCTTTTCCGGGGGAATACCGGCCTCTTTGAGCCGTTCGAGCATTTGCCCGCCGACACCGGTATCAATCAGAATCACCGTCTCCCCTTTTTTGACGACAAAAACATTGAAACTGCTCGGCGACTTTCCGTCTGCCGCAAGACGTGCCACCGCCTCACTGTTTCCAAAGACGGCATTGTCCATTTCGCCGTTTTTGTCCTGAATACTGTAGAAGTCCACATCGCCGGCCTTGAGATGAAACACTCCGTCTTCGGCCGATGCCGCCGCTGCCAATCCGAAAAAGAGACATACGGTCAATAACACGTTCATTTTCATTGGTTTTCCTTCCCTTGATTTTTTTGTGAATTCCAAGACACCTGAAAACAGGTCCATCGCCAACAAAACCGCGTTTTTTGCGGAAACCGAAAGCGACCACCCATACAAACGACAGAAATCAAGTATACCGCAAAAACAAGAGAAATGAAACCGGGCAAATGTTTGTGCATCAATTGCCGGGATTTCGGTTCAAAAGTCACTATGCGAAAAAATTTTTTCGGGTGCGGCTCCTTGAAAGAAAGCCCTTTTCTGCCATAATAGCCGCTTTCCCTATTGTGAATTGAGGGCGTTTGATAAAAATGCTCAGGAAAGCAGTTAGAACAGAAACATGTACGCAATTATTGAAGACGGCGGGCGACAGTTGAAGGTCGAACAGGGACAGGAACTTTTGATCGACTATCGGGAAGACCTGGACGCGAATAATGAAGTGGTTTTTGACAAAGTTTTGGCCTATTGTGCCGGTAACGCCGGAATCAAAAAGGGTGAAAACGGCGGCACGGAGAATACCGGTACAGAAAGTACTGCGTCTGAAAGCGTGGTGAAAATCGGTCAGCCGACCATTGCGGGCGCAAAAGTGACCGCGACAGTCGTCGGTAACGTGAAAGGTCCGAAACTGACGATCCAGTGGTTCCGCCGCCGCAAAAATTCCAGGAAAAAGACAGGTCACCGTCAGATTCACACCAAAGTCAAAATTCTCAAAATCGAAATCTGACCGGCAAAGGTGGGGGGCTTTTTTTGGGGGAGAGATGCTTTTGAAGGAAGTGCCTTCAAATGGAAGTATGCGGGGCGTTTGGTTTTGTCGTATGACGGTTGTCGGTGATGACAGGGAAAAGTCAGTACGAATCCTGAATAGGAAAACGGAATTCGTATTAATCTTGGCATGTTGAGCGGTTCCGCAACAACAGCCAAAGGAAAAAGGGGCCTCCGAGAAGACTCGTCAGCACACCGACAGGCACCTCCTCCAGTGTCAGAATCGTTCTTGCAAGGGTGTCGCTGCACGCCAGGAAAATACCGCCGAGCCAGATGGTGATCGGAAAAAGCCGACGGTGATCGGGACCGGTCATCAGGCGGCAAACATGCGGAATCATGAGTCCTACAAAACCGATCGGGCCGCAAAAAGAAACAATGACGCCAATCATCAGTGACGTCAGAAAAAAGAGAGTCATTCGGGTACGGGTGACATCAACTCCGGTTGTCATGGCGCGGTCGTTGCCGGTGAGGATCAGATTCAACTCACGGGTAAAGCAGTAAAGAACGGCGATGATTCCCATCGTCATCGGTACAAGAATCCAAAGATGAACCGGTAATGTGTCGGCAAGTCCGCCCATGACCCAACGCATCATGCGGAACATCTGGCTTTGGTCGGAGAGGTATTGCATGAAAAGAATCATACTCGAAAAGAAAAAACTGACGGCGACCCCGGCAAGAAGCATCTGTTCCGAGGACACACTGTCCGCACGGGAAAGCAGATAAACCGTGAACATGGCAAGCGCGGTTCCGGCCAGAGAAAACCAGATTTCGCCGCCGAGTCCAAGTACAAAAAACGGAGGACACGCCACGAGATAGAATGCGACACCAAAGGAGGCTCCGCTGGAAATGCCAAGCGTGAACGGTGTGGCGAGCGAATTACGGAAAATCGCCTGAAAAACCATTCCGGCAGAGGAAAGTCCGGCACCGGCGACAAGAGCGATAAGCGTGCGGGGAAACCGGAGACTCCAATAGGTTTTGGCCAGATAATCGTCTGTTTTTCCCAAAAAAAGGGAATAGGGGTCAATCATCCGGCGTCCCAAAAGGGGAAGTCCGAACAGAATCACAAGTGTTGAAAGAAAAATCAACACAAAGCCGACCCATTTTTTCATTATCTGTTTTCACCGCGGCGATGGAGGAAAGTCTTACAAAACAGGAGTCTGCGCAACTGTCTGCTCAACGCGATTGAAGCAGATGATTCACCGGTACACGTTCAAAGTGATGCGGACCATACCATGTTTTTGCAAATAAAACACCATTTTATTCTGAATCCGCCCGAAATACAAGGCAAGCCTGTCCCAAATCGGCATTGCCGTGTGGCCGAGTCTCCTGTTTTCAAGTCTGTTGAAATTTTCCGTAAGAAAAGGTGAACCTCCCAACAGAACAGTGGTTTTTGCCGAGAGCAAAGCGAAAGTCTGTCCATCGCATCACGGGGTTAACAAAATTGTCTTGTTCAGATGACATTTTTGTCGTTTACATAGTGAAGAAGATCGTTTTTATGATTCTTTCCACTTTCTTTCTTTTGCAGGACACGGAATCGGCTTTGCGTAACTCTATGTAATACAATACATTATGCCGCGAGACGAGATTTTTACGTGCAAATTATGGCGAAAATGATATTGGCATTGTTTTTGCATCTGACAGAAAAGGAATGGTAGACATGTTAGCCCATCATCAAAGTACACTTTCAGAATGGGGGTTCGGAATGGGTTCTCACTTCGTCACTTGCTCATTTTAATGAAGTCAGAACTGCAAATACCGATTCGTTACAGCATGAGTTGTCCTTTCTTTTGAACTGAACTGTGTTGAATGAAGTCAAATGCACGATAGTTACGGAACGAACCCGCAGGTCATTGAGTGTCCGATGAACGACTCCGCCAGTTGTATGCGCCGCCGGAGTGAGTTGCAGTTGCTTTATGAAGTCAGTGTGATTTTGTCGGAAAACGCCAATGTGGAAACGGTATTCAAACCGCTGCTCGAAAAGATGGTTTCATGTATCGGCATCATTCGCGGAGCCATTTCGATTCTCAACCGTGTGACCGGCGAAATTGACATCACCGAAGGATACGGCCTGGCACAGGAACAACTGCGGCGGGGCTGTTATCTTCCCGGCGAGGGAATCACCGGAAAAGTCGTCAACACCGGAAACCCCATCGCGATTCAGCGGATTTCCGAGGAGCCGCTATTTTTGAACCGAACCGGTGCCCGAACAATGGAGGAAGCGTACAACACATCGTTCATTTGCGTCCCGATCCGTTCAGGAATCGAAACCATCGGGACGATCAGTATTGATGTGCCGTATTCCCCGGAACCGCTTGACGAAAAGGTTCATCTGTTGACGGTCATTGCCGCGTCGATCAGTCAGTTTGTCCGAGTGTGTCAGGTTTCACTGGAAGAGGTCAATCATTTAAAAGCGGAAAATCAGCGGCTTCAGGTGGAGTTGCAGGAACACTGTCACAAGTTTTCCTCCATCGGAAAAAGTGAGGGAATGCGGCGGATTCACCGGCAGATGAGTGTGGTTTGCAACACCAAAGCGACCGTTCTGCTTCTCGGTGAAACCGGTGTTGGAAAAGAGCGGTTCGCCAATGACATTCATTATGCTTCCACCCGAGCCAAGATGCCGTTCATCAAGGTGAACTGTGCGGCGATTCCTGAAAATCTGATTGAAAGCGTTCTTTTCGGACATGAAAAAGGCTCCTTCACCGGAGCCGTGCAGCAGCAGAAAGGGTATTTTGAACAGGCCGACGGCGGCACGATTTTTCTCGACGAAATCGGGGAACTGCCGTTGATGCTGCAAACGAAATTCCTCCGCGTCCTTCAGGAACGCACCTTTGAACGGATCGGCGGTTCGGAAACCGTCAATGTGGACATCCGGGTGATTGCCGCGACAAACTCCGACCTGCAAAAAATGGTGAAAGACGGCAAATTCCGGCAAGACCTTTACTACCGGTTGAGTGTTTTTCCCATTGTGATTCCGCCGCTTCGGGAACGCAAAACCGATATCATGCTCCTTGCCAATCATTTCGCCAAACGGTTCAGCGAAGAATACGGCAAACCGATGCCGTTGTTTTCCATATCGACGACCAACATCCTGAACAACTACCACTGGCCGGGAAACATCCGCGAACTGGAAAACACCATCGAACGGGCGGTCATCCTTTCTTCGGACAGTATGATTCACAGTTATCATCTGCCCGAAGAGCTGCAAAATACCATTGGGGTGATGTTACGGCGGGTCGGAACATTGCCGGAAATCCTGGATTCAGTCGAAAAAGAGATGATCGTCGAGGAACTCAAGCGGACCAAAGGAAACATGGCGAAAGCGGCGAAAAACCTCGGAATTTCCGAACGGATCATGGGACTTCGGATTGCCAAATATCAACTGAAACCGAAAGAGTTGAGCTGATGTCTGTTCAAAACGCGTTGAATTTTATTGAAAAAGTCCGTACAAACCGTCTGTTTCGCAAAGAGGCTTATCATTGCGGAAGTTCCGGGGAGTACCGCCAGTGGATCGCCGATTCCGGATTCGATTTTCGCAGTCACGAGATTTGGGACGCGTTTCGGAGTCTTCTTTTGAAGGCCGGCGACGAGTCGGAAGCGGACGAAATCAAGGAACTGCGGATGTGGTACCGGCTTCTTTCCTGCGAAGAGGAGCGGAATGTGCCGCTGAAATGTCAAACATGCACTGTTAAAGGAAACTGTCATGAAGAATGTTCCCAATGAACCGGTTTGGAACGGTCAGGTCTCCGGCGAACTGAGCTGGAGGTCGTTTTTGACGGAAGGCCGGGCGTTTCATAAAACGCTCCAAGGTTCCCTGAAACGTCCGGAAGTGTTCAATCCGCTCATTGTGCAAAACATCGCGGCGATGGCCATTGAAAAATATTTCATGGCGATTTTCATGCATCGCGGTTTGATGCCGATGAACCACACCATGACCGATTTCCTCACGGAAGCCAAACTTTTTTTGACGCTTCCGCCGCAGCTTGAAGAGACGCTCCTGTATATGGATGTCCTTCAGCAGATTTGCTCCCTGGATCATTTTCAGATCACTCCGCCGACAGATCGTGATATTCCCCGTTTTCTTGAAGCCGCCGATCTTGTGGCCGAATTGGCTCACATGGAGCTGAAACATGCGACGAATAACGATTTTTGACACAACCCTGCGTGACGCGGATCAGGCGGCAGGACTTGCTTTTTCGCCGAAAGACAAACCGAAAATCGCCGTTGCCCTGGCCGAAGCCGGGGTTGACATCATTGAAGCAGGTTTCCCGCTTTCCTCAATGGCGGACCGGAAGGCGTGCCGTGATGTCCTTGCGGCACTTGAAGGAGGAACGTCACAGGTCTCGCTCATGTGCCGGGGAAACATGGACGACATTCGGCAAACGGCAACTCTTTTCAACCGCAAGGAACAAGGCGTTCTTCACATCACGCTGCCGGTCAGCGACGGACATATCGCGTCGACACTGCATCTCACGAAGTCTCAACTGCTGAAAAAAGCGGTTCAAACGGTATCCTTTGCGTCGGAGTTGGTTTCGGATGTCGAGATGGGAGCCGAAGATGCGACACGTGCCGATGTGGATTTCCTCTGCGAGTATGGTGAAGCGGTTCTCGGCGCCGGAGCCGCAACGCTCAATATTGCAGACACGCTTGGCGTTTTTTCACCGCCGCAGATGTCGCATCTTTTCCGAACGCTGCGAAAGCGTCTGGCGTCGTATCTCGGAAAAAGCGGTCCGTCGCGCAAAGCGAAGCTCAGTGTTCACTGTCACAATGATTACGGTCTTGCCGTCGCCAACACGCTTGCCGCGATGGAATCGGGCGGAGATCAGATTGAAGTGACCGTCGGCGGGTTGGGAGAACGTGCCGGAAATGCCGCGTTGGAAGAAGTCATCGCCAATCTTGACCGCCACGCCGATATTTATCATGCCGTTACCGGTATCCGGACGGACCGGCTTGCCGGACTTGCTCAAACGGTGTGTCATGCGATGGGAATGGCGTTGAGTCCGTCGAAACCGATTCTCGGCTGGAATGTTCATGCTCATGCGTCGGGAATTCATCAGAAAGGAATACTTCATTCCGAAGACAGCTATTCCCCGGAAATGCTGCGGTCATACGGCGGTATTCCTGAACGGATCGTGTTGTCGCGGCATTCGGGGAAAGCCGGAATCACATGGGCCGCAAAGCAGTCCGGTCTGGGGGAACTCGGTGAGGAAGTCACCCGGCAGCTTTTGAACAGGGTCAAGCAGTCGGAAAGTACGACGCTGGGAATCACGGAGTTTCTCACGCTGGCAGTACGAAGCGGGTTGATTCCATTGGAAGTTCCGCCGCCGCTGATGTGTATGGCGTTTTCCGAATATCATTACGACGCTTACAGCCGCGTGATGGCGTCGTTGTCGGACGGACGTGCCGTTACCGGGGAAGGGGTGACTCCGGAGGAAGCGGTGCTCAATGCGGCAAAAGAGATATTGGGATTGGAGCTGCGTCTGACCAAATGGGAATTGAACGGCACCGGCGGAAAATATCGTGTTTACCTTGAAATTCACCTTCCCGGTGAAGAATTGTTTGCAATAGAACGTCAGGGAATGATTCCGGGGCGGCTCCTTTTTGAAGGGTGTCTTGATGTTATCAACTGTTTCCAGCTTTCCCCGAGCCGGTTTTGAAAGTGGTGGAGAATGAGACATTGGGACTGGTCGCCGCTGGGAATTTCGCTGAAGACCTCGCTATGTGCTACGGTGATTGCTTTTTTTCTGGGAATCTTCGCCGCATGGTTCGTGACCGGTCTCCGCGGCAAACGCAAAGCCGTCATTGACAGCATTCTGACACTGCCGCTTGTTCTTCCGCCGACGGTTCTCGGATTTTTTCTGCTCGTGATTTTCGGTTGGAACAGTCCTTTGGGGCGGTGCCTGCGCATGATTGGCGTGCGAATCATTTTTTCCTGGGAAGCGACGGTCATTGCCGCAGCGGTGGTCGCGTTCCCGTTGATTTACCGGACGGTTCTTGCCGCGTTTGAACAGATCGACACCTCCATTCTCGACGCGGCACGGACACTGGGACTCACGGAATGGACCATTTTCCGGCGGATTATGCTTCCGATGGCATGGCCGGGCTGTGCCGCCGGAATGATTCTCGGATTTGCGCGGGCGCTCGGCGAGTTTGGAGCGACATTGATGATCGCCGGCAACATTCCTCACAAAACACAGACGATTCCGATTGCCATCTGGAGTGCCGTCGAAGGAAACAACATGCAGACCGCGATGATTTGGGTTCTTCTTATTGTCGGCATATCAAGTCTGGTGATTCTTCCGCTGAATCTCATTCCGAGAAAAGAATGACAACTCCTTTAAGTCTGTCAACAGCAGAGAAACCGAAAAACGTGTGAAAGAAACCTGTGAAAAATCGTAAATAAAAGTCCTCATGAGTCCATTTTTCCTCCTATGGGATTCCTCTGACTCTCCGGCGTTTCCCCTCTTATTCTCATTGACTCCCCTCAGTTCTTCGTCATTTCCCTTCCTCTTATTAATACTCCTTCTCATTCCATTGATGCTTCCTATAGATTTCATTTCACTTGCCTTTTTCTTTCTTTTGGAAAGATTTTCTATTTGGCGGCGAACCGCCAACGTAGCACGTTGGATCGCACTTGCCTCGCGGCTTCGCGTTCGGCTTCCGATGGAACCGTTTTTTTGCTCGCAGATTCCAGCGACTAACAGGAGGCAGCATGCTGCTGCACCGCGGTATGCCTTCGGCTTCCAATAGTAAAGATTTTCCACCTGAAAGCGACCGCCTCAAAGAGGCCGGGAGCAAATGGGGGTGCAGCGGCCTACCGCTGCCCGCCGGAGGCCAACGCACGGGCGTTGGATCCCGGATGGGACTGCCGTCCCGAACAATGACCCGCTCCCGTTGGTCGCTGGTATCAATAGGTGGAAAAACGTTTCCAACGGAGGCCGAAGGCTACTGCGGTGAAGCAGCAAGCTTCCCTCCGGCGGCCAACGCGAGGGCGTTGGATCCCTGCCGCGAGCCGCGGCGGGCGGTTTGCCTCCCGGCACTTTCGTGCGGTCGGCGTCAGTTGGAAAAATCCTTCCACTGGAGGCCGAATGGAACGCAGTGACCATGAGGCAAGTGCGATCCAACGCCCGTGCGTTGGTCTTGACTTGGCGGCGGTTTCATG
>JAISQK010000223.1 GCA_031274255.1 Planctomycetaceae bacterium
TTTTGAGGAATAACAACCTTATCCACGGAGAGGACATAACATGCAGGTGAGGAAAAATTATAGCACAGACCTGGCGAAAAAATAATGGCGAATCATCGAAGAATTGTTGCCGAAACACCAAAAAGGCCGCAAGCCGATTGATCGCCGCCAAGTGATTAATGCGCTGTTTTATTTGGTTCGTACCGGGTGTCAACGGCGTCATTTGCCACAAGATTTTCCCAAATGGAAAACCGTTTACACCTTGTTTTGGCGTTGGCGAAATGCAGGAATTTGGGAAAAGATTCACGATGCGTTGTGTCGTTTTGTGCGTAAAACCCAGGGAAAAAGCCGACTCCTTCGGTCGGAATCCTCGACAGTCAATCTATTGAGACCACGGAGGTCGGTGGAGAGGAACGCGGTTATGATGCCGGTAAAAAAGGGAAGGGCCGCAAATGCCGCATCATGGTCGATACGTTGGGTTATTTGGTACTCCAAACAAAAAACTCTGATGGTGATCGTTGCTCCTGCGGCAAACATCTAGGATTATGACGGTGCCAAACTTGTTTTGAACGCCATCGGAGACCGGTTCAAGCGTTTGAAAGTGATTTTCGCGGACAGTGCCTGCGGAAAAATGGGCTTGCCCGATTGAGTGAAGCAATGTTTCGGCTGGATTTTACAAACGGTGCTCAGACCGGTTGGTGTGAAAGGTTTTGTGGTCTTGCCGAAACGTTGGATTGTCGAACGGACATTCGCGTGGATTTCAAAATATCGACGCCACTCGAAAGATTACGAACGAAATCCCCTGTCTAGCAAAGCCATGATTCCCATCGCCATGACCGCAAGAATGCTCAAATACCTGCAACATCGAAAAGGATACTTTTGAAGACATATTCTAAGGCGAAAAACAAGAATTATATCAGTTTATACCTACTTGAAAATAGATGTTTATTAACGTTGAGGAGTATATAAACCAAGTTGAATGGTTACAAAAATATTTTAACTGAAATCAACCTAATGACTGTATTTTAGACACAACGGTCGAAAAACGCAAGAGGAATATTGCTTTTTCAGAAATTTTTCTAAAATTCATCCTTCCCATCCCGGCTTGCCGCACTTTTACGGCATTTGGTTGCCAGTACACCGGTTATTACAAAGAAATGAAACGCTCCAAGCCGGAATCAGGCCGAAATGACTGCCGCCCCTCTCCTGACCTGTTTTTCACACAAAAGAAATTTGTTCAAAAGTTTTCAGGACAGCAGATACTGGTCTATTTTTCCAGTTCCGCCATGAGTTCGTCGGGAATGTTGAAGTTGGAGGAGACATTCTGAATGTCTTCATGCTCGTCGAGCATCTCCATCAACTGAAGAACCTTTGCAGCGTTTTCCCGTGTCATGATGTCAACCGAATCTTTCGGGAAAAACGACAGTTCCGACACTTCCGGCGTCAGATTGGAGGCGGCGACGGCATCGGATACCGACTGATAATTCTCCGGCTGACACGTAATTTCATAAGAATCCTCAACCGCCTTGAAGTCCTCCGCTCCGGCTTCGATCATCAGTTCCATGAGTTTTTCCTCGTCCATCGCCGAACGGGGAATCAGAAACAGACCTTTCTTCTCAAAGTTCCACGCCACACAACCCGTCGCGCCGAGTTTTCCGCCGCCGCGTTCGAAAATTTTGCGGATTTCCGGAGCGGTGCGGTTCCGATTGTCGGTGAGTGCCTCACAATAGACGGCGACACCGTCGGGACCGTAACCTTCATAGACAATTTCCTCCAGATCGGCTCCTTTGAGTTCACCGGTTCCTGTTTTGATGGCGCGAGTGATGTTTTCTTTCGGAAGACTGACCGCTTTGGCCGCGTCAATCGCAGCCCGTAACTTGAAATTGGCCTCCGGGTCGCCGCCGGATTTCGCCGCAATGATGATCGCTTTCGCTAATTTACTCCAAAGTTTTCCCCGTTTCGCGTCCACCAATGCTTTCTTGTGCTTGATTCCCGCCCAATGAGAATGACCTGACATGCAACACCTTTTTAGTAAATAAATCTCTCAAATGATAAAAATATGTTTCTTACGTTTTAATTTCTTTTTTCAAACGGAATTTTGATTGGAACCGCGAAAGACGCCGGAATGACTGTCTAAAATCCCATTGCTACCGCGGTTTCTTTTGCTGTAACTTTTTCGCGGAAGAAGGTTTCTCCGCAGGCGGTTCTTCCTTTGGCGGGGCGGTTTCCTTCTTCAGGTCTTTGGAAGAAGAGGGTTTTTCATCCTTTGCGGCTTCCTTGCCCGATTTGGGAGCGGCGGTCTTTTTCGTTGATTTTTCCGCTGTCTTTTTTTCCGCGTTTTCTTTGGCGGGAACCGGTTTGGACTTTGATTTTTCCGCGACTTTTTTCGGAGAGGTTTGTTTGGAAACGCCTTTTTCCGATGTGTCCCGCGGCTCTTCGGAGACGGATTGACTCACAGAGGCAGACTTTTCAGACTTTTTCGCCGTTGCGGGCGTGTCATCCTCAAGATCAAAAAGCGTTCCGGTGACTCCTCCCTTTTCCGTGAAGTCTTTTTCGGTTTTAGGAAGCGGAATTTCCGGGTCAATGAAGTCAATGGTCGCCTCCTCGGGAACAGTGCCGACATCAGCACCGTCGAAATCGTCGTCCATGTCGAATTCCTGTGTAAAACCTCTGACCGGCGGTGCCGCCAGCGGCGGTAGTTTGGGACGAGGCTTTCTCGGCTGAAGTTCAGGAGCGGCCCACGACCGCTTTTCCACCGCCGGATCAATTCCTTTGAGAATCGTCAGAAGTTCATCGGAGTCTGGAGCCGGATAAAATTCGAGAGCGAACAGGTGCATCAATGTGGCAAAGAGAATTCCCTGGGATTTGGAAATCGTGCGTTCCAGACTCGGAACTTCTTCACGATCCCCTTCTTTCGACACCTTCGCCAGATCAAGACGCCGGAAAATCCGCATCGCCGCATCGTCGAGCGGAATCATGTGTCCTTCGAATCCCATCTGAATCGTGTAATTCCGCATGAACGGCGAACAGCACGGAATCGAATCAAGATATTCAAGTGCCTGACTGATATTCTTTTTTTTGTAGTCTTCCAAATCAAACATGTACGTCGTTTCAAAGACCCATTGCAGTGTCCGCTTGATCCGTTCTCCGGCAGCAAGCGGTTCAGGAAGCATCGGAAGCGTATCGGCGAGTTCCTGCGGTGTGGCAATGCGGATGTCGTTCCAGTCAATGTAGTGATGTTCGAGCAGCGAAAACGCGGATTCCGCCGCTTCAAACGCGGCATTCTCCAGACACGCCGCAAACATCAGCGTGTCGAGAACATTTCGCATCACAGGCTTGGGCGGCTGTTTGTAACGCTTTTGAAGAATCTTGAAAAGTTGTTTGATTTTGTCGGTGCGGTTTGTGGAAGCCATGGACAACTCATCCGGTTCGGTGAAAAAGTATTGAACAATCAGGTCAGGCAATCCTCATGACAAAGTGCCGGATTCCCCGTTATTATCGGAAATATCATCATCAGAAACATCCTCAGCGTCACTGTCTGAAACGTCACTGTCTGAAACAACACCGTCATCAGGGATGCTGTCACCGGGAATGCCGCCAGGGTACATTTCCATAAGGATTTTGTTTATTTCGAGGGCTTTTTTCTGGCCTTCATCAAGTTGAAACTGGATCCGCGGAGTGTACCGTGTGTCGATTCTTGCGGCGCACTTCGCTTGAAGAAAGCCCGCCGCACTTTGAAGTCCTTTGAGAGAAAGCTGCTGCTGCTTTTCCGTCCCCCGCACGAAAATAAAGACTTTGGCGTAGCGCATGTCGCCGGAAACCTCGACCGATGTGACCGTAGTGTTCCGCACACGCGGGTCTTTCAGATCGGTAAGGATCGACATGGCCACCACTTCACGAATGGCCTCGGCAGCTTTTAATGTTCGGCGTGATGACATATAGTTTACTGGCTTTAAAGGTTGACTTCAGAGAACAATCATTAATAACCGCCGGAATGGAACATCACGGCCGGTATTGCCCCTTCATGTCCGCGACCGTGTTTCCGAATCCCACACAACAGGTCAAAAAGTCCGTGCGATTTCCTCGATTTTGTACGCTTCGAGAATATCCCCTTCCTTGACATCATTGAACCCCCGCAGTTTGATACCGCACTCGTACCCTTCGCGCACCTCTTTGGCATCGTCTTTTTCACGGCGGAGCGAATCAAGAAGGTAGTCTCCGATGATCCGGCTGTCGCGGATCACGCGGATCCGGCAGTCTCGCTCCACGGTTCCCGAAAGAATACGGCATCCGGCAATGGTCCCGAGCCTGCTGACACTGAACGTCTGCTGGATCAGTGCGCGGCCGAGTTCCTTCTGCTGCTCGACCGGTTTGAGGAGTCCTTCCAGAGCGGCTTTGATGTCGGCGGCAAGGTTGTAAATGATATCGTAGCGGCGGATCTGAATCTTCTTCTTTTCGGCGAGCGTCCGCGCTCCTTCATCCGGCACAACATTGAACCCGACGATGATCGCCTCCGACGCATCCGCAAGTTGAACATCCGCTTCGGTGATTCCTCCGACCGACGCTTGCAGAATCTTCAGCTTCACTTCAGGATGTTCGAGTTTTCCGAGTTCCTTGCGGATCGCTTCAATTGATCCGCGGACATCGGCACGGATAATGATGTTGAGCGTTTGAACTTCCGCGGCGGAACTGATCCGCTGAAACAGATTTTCCAGCGTGATTTGCGGTTTGATGTCGGCAAGTTCCCGCGACCGGAGAGCCAAACTCCGTTCTCCGGCGATTTCCCGTGCTTTGGAAATATCGTCAAGCACGCAAAACGGACTTCCCGCTTCCGGAGCAATGTCCAGTCCGACAAGCTGAACCGGTGTTCCCGGTGAGGCCTCTTCCAGTTTTTCCGCCGTGATGGTGTTATACATCACCTTGACACGTCCGTAAGCCCCGCCGCAAAGGACGACATCTCCGGTCCGCAGTGTTCCGTTACGGACGAGAACTTTGGCAATGACCCCTTGTTCGGCATGAAGTTCCGACTCCAGAGCAAGTCCGAGAGCCGCGCGGTCGGGATTGGCCTTGATTTCACGGAGTTCCGCAATCAGCAGGAGAGTGTCGAGCAGCTCTTCAATTCCCTGACCGGTAACGGCACTCGTTTTCACCACTTCGACATCACCGCCCCATTCACTCGGAAGGATTTCATTCGCCGCAAGTTCCTGAAGCGTTTTGTCGGGATTCGCACCGGGAAGATCCATCTTGTTCATCGCCACGACAATCGGCACACCGGCCGCTTTGGCGTGACTGATCGCTTCTTCCGTTTGCGGCATCACACCGTCATCCCCCGCCACAACCAAGACGACAATATCGGTACATTGGGCTCCGCGTGCCCGCATTTCCGTGAACGCCTCATGCCCGGGAGTGTCAACAAACGTGATGTCCCCTTTGGGAGTGCTGATTCGGTACGCACGGATATGCTGCGTGATTCCGCCGCGTTCCCCGGAAACCACATCCATACCGAGAATACGGTCAAGAAGCGATGTTTTCCCGTGATCAACATGTCCGAGGAACGTGACCACCGGCGGTCGCGGGACAAGCGATTCCGGCGGGTCGGTTTCGTCAAGAAGCACCTTGACATATTCGTCTTCCAACGATTTTTCCGCACGGACCTGCAACTTGAGGGAAAACGATTCCCCGAGAAGTTCCGCCGTTTCGGAATCAATCTGCGTGGTGTAAAGAACCGGCATCGGCAAACCGAACTCAATGAGTTTTTTGATGACAACCGCCATGGATAAACCGGTCTGTTCCGCGAAAAGTTTTACCGTACAAGGAAGCTGGATCACAATATCTGTCTTTCTTGGGGCCGTCGTTTTGGCTTGCTGACTTTTTTTCTGCCGCCGGAGGTGCTGAGGAATGTACGTCGGTTCACTGGTATCAAGATCGCCGTACCGGTTCCGCGACGAAATACGGCCTTTACGGACGGAAACCGTCTCAATCTCCTTCTCTTTCTCCTTTTCCTTGCTTTTGAATTTTCCGCCGAGTCCTTTTCGCCGATTTGCGAGGATTTCCTCTTCCGTCAGTATTTTTTCGGGAGGAATCATCACCTTCTCTCTCGGTTTTTTCCCCTTGACGGATTTGTCGAGTCCCTTGTCCCCTTTCTCTTTGAGTTGCTGTTTTTCCTCATGACGCCGGATATGTTCGTCGAGCGGACGTGTCGCTCCCCTTGCCGCCGCGCGGATCGCTTCCTTGGGAAGCTTCATGTCCGGTTTTTGAGGTGCCGGTTCCACAGGCGTTTTAGGCTGTCTGCCGGGAGAAGCTTTCGGAACCGGAGCGAGACGGATCATCGGTCCCGACTTGGCCGAACCGGATTTTTCCCCTCTGTCGCGTACATCGTCCGCCGGTTTTTTTTTCTTCGTCCCGAGCAAAGGAACCTTGTTCAAAATCGACCGCATCGGACTGATATAATCCTCCCGGCGAATGGCCGTCACATGTTCCGACTGTATCGGCGGAGTCGGCACCGGGGGCGCCGCCGGAATCGTTACCGCCGCCGGGGAATCCGTTTCCGCAGGAGTTTTCTTCAGTCCGGACTTGCCGGAAGATGCAGAAGTCTCTTCCGAAGAAGTCTTTTTTTCCGGCTTTGTCGGAGACTCCTGAACCGGTGTCTCTTCTTTTACGGCGGAAGGTGTTTTTTTCGTTATCTCCGCCGGTTGGGAAACAACGGAAGAACCATCGACAGGTTCCCGTCTCGCTTTTTTCGGAGAAGCCGCGTCTTGAGAGGAAACCTCCTGGACGGAAGGAATGTCCGGTGTTTCGGGTTCGGGGGAAACTTCCGTCGGTTCCGCAGGTTCCGTAACGGTTTTCGGCTTCGGAACAGGCTTGAATGCCGGTTTCAGGACAGGAACTTTTCCGGCGGGAGACGCCCCGGAAGGACGAATCAGCGGAACCGTTCCGGGAGACGCCCCGGAAGGGGAACCTGATGAGGAAGCAATCTCTTTTTTGACTTCGGCGACTTCTTCATCGGTGAGACTGGCCAGCGCAGACGCTTTCCCTTCGAAACCGAGTTTCTTGCAAATATCAACAAGTGCCTTACTTTCGATTTTCAGTTGCTTGGCGAGCGCATAAATACGTATGGACAATGTCAAGTGACTCTCTTAAAAACTAGGGTGATACGGAAAAGAGATCAGCCAACACACCTGCTGCCACTCTCAACAATATCGTAAAATATTCAACAAACGAACAAGACTCGCGCGGTACACATGACTCATTCTCCCTCAGCGTCTTCGGCGGATTCCTCGTTACTCCGTACTTCGTTATCCCGTACTTCATTTCCGGCTTCGTTTTTTTGATTTTCCTCCTCTTCGGCACGTTCCTCAGCCTGTTCGATGATATGGGCCGCCGTCTCTTCATCAAGATTTCCGAGCGACATCAAGTCATCCGGCTCGATAATCGACAGGTCGTCAAAGGAAAGGAACCCTTCCGCGACGAGCAAATCGGCCAATTCATCCGTCATCCCCTCCAGTTCCAGATAACCGCCGAGCGTTGTTTCCAGAACATTTTCCAAATCCTCACGGGTTCGGACATCAATATCCCAGCCGCAAAGTTTACTTGCAAGCCGGACATTCTGACCTTTTCGTCCGATCGCCAGCGACCGCTGATCCGGTTTCACGAGTACGACCGCTCTTCCGAGCATTGAACAGAGAATCACCTCTTCGACTTCCGCCGGCTGAAGAGCGTTCGGAATGAAAACCTGCATGTCGTCACTCCACTGCACCACGTCAACCCGTTCATTTCCGAGTTCCTTATTGACGTTTTTAATCCGGCTTCCCCGAATCCCGACACAGGCCCCTTTGCTTTCGATCCGCGGGTCGATGCTGGCGACCGCGATTTTTGTACGATACCCTGGCTCACGGGAAATCTCCTTCACTTCAATTGTTCCGTCCGCAATTTCAGGAACTTCCTGCTCGAAAAGCCGCTTCACAAACAGCGGACGCGTGCGGCTGACCACCACTTTGACCCGCGTTCCCGATTTTCGGACATCAACAATCACCGCCCGCACACGGTCGCCGATATGATAAAGATCGCCGGGAATTTTTTCACTTCGCGGAAGAATCGCCTCAATATTATTTCCGAGCGACAGGATAAGCGTACTTCCTTCGACTTTTTGTACGATTCCGGTAATCATCTGATCCATATCTTCGATGAGCTGCTCGTAAAGCGAATCCCGTTCCGCCTCGCGGATTTTCTGAATCATGACCTGCTTTGCCGTCTGAGCATCAATCCGTCCGGTTTGTTCCAGTTCTTCCTGGGTCAGAAGCACTCCGTCGCAGGACCCGGACATTTCACCGGTTTCCGGGTCGATAATGATACTGAGTAAGGCATCTTCGCCGAAATGTTTGCGCGCAGCGGTCACGAGTGCCGATTCAATACCGGCAATCACGATACTCTTATCGATTTTTTTATCACGATGGATTGCGTCAACGATTCGCAGCACTTCGCTGGGATTCATAAGACTTCACTTTCCAAAAGCCGTCCGCGTGCGGATACGACCAAAATATCACTTTCCATGTCCGCCTTACCGGACAACTCATCTGAAAAACCAAGGAGAACCGGACATTCTCGCCTAAATCGACCCATTCCAATTGTCTATCATTAAATCGACAGGAGCGGACTCGTCAATACATCACTCATTAATATCAGTACTTTTTTTCGCGATATTGGGTATTCGCTGCAGGAATAAAATGTCCCGGACAAAAAAAGAACACCGCCCAATCGTGCGAAAATCATACAAAAATCGCGTTTTGGGGATGCTCCCACTCTCAAGACTGCCGCAATTTTGTGTTGGCGACAACCTTAACTTCTTTATGTGGAACCACTTACAACCGCATAATTATATTTCCCGCTGAAAATGTCTCTGCCGAGTCAAGAAGCACTGGGTGTTAGTTTACCATAGAACTTCCACGAGGTCAAGTGTTCGCAGCATAAATTACCGGTTTGTGAAAGATATTTTGAAAATGGAAAAAAATTTATTCTTGCGATTTTCTCCGCATAACCTCTTTTCCGCTTGGATGTTTTTCGGGTCACTGTATAATGGAGTAAGAAGTGAGAAGGATTAAGAAAAAACATTCAAAAAGCAAAGTTTACTGATTCTATTGTAGAAAAAGAGGTTTCCGGTGATTGTCCGCTTGTTTTCCACTGTTACTTCCGCAGAACTTGAACGGGTTACCGAAACGATCATGTCTTTTCCGTTTCCTTATTTTCAAACGACATTCAATAATCAGCCGTATATTGTCATCTGTTCGCAAAATCAAGAGTTAAAAGCGGCCCTGCAAAATCTCATCGGAGTTGAAAATGTCGTGCCGATTTCAAATACCGTCCAAAAATATCCGTTAGCGTCACGGGAATTTAAAGAAAACAGCACACAAATTCAAGCGTCGTCCCTTACGGTGGGAAACGGGGCGTTCACTTTTATTGCCGGACCATGTTCCGTGGAAAGTGAATCTCAGCTTTTGAAAATCGCGCATGAGGTCAGGAAAATGGGAGCAACCGGTCTCCGAGGCGGTGCGTTCAAACCCAGAACCAATCCGTATGATTTTCAGGGACTTAAAGAGACCGGTCTGAAACTTCTCGCCAAAGCCCGTGAGGAAACTGGACTTGCTGTTGTGACGGAAGTCATGGCACCGGAGGAAGTTCCGCTTGTTTGTCAGTATGCGGATGTTCTTCAGATCGGCACACGGAATATGCAAAACTACCGTCTCCTTGAGGCCGCCGGGCGGGCGCGAAAGCCGGTGTTGCTCAAACGGGGCTTCAGTGCCACTTTGGAGGAATTTCTTATGGCGGCAGAGTACATTCTCCTTGGCGGCAACAGCCAGGTTATCCTGTGTGAACGGGGAATCCGTACTTTCGAAACTTACACCCGTTTCACACTGGCCTTGGCGGCGGTTCCGGCTCTTCGGGAAATGACGCATTTGCCGGTGATTGTCGATCCGAGTCACGCCGCGGGAAAGGCAAGCTATGTGACTCCGTTGGCGGCAGCGGCGACGGCGGTCGGAGCGGACGGACTTCTCGTGGAGATTCATCATGATCCTGATCACGCTCTTTGTGACGGCAGACAGTCTCTCGTGTTTGAGGAATTTGAAAGGATGGTGAAAATCTGCCGCGAAATTCATGATGTCATTACACCGCACCCTCACTTGGAGATTCGCCCTCCGCATGTCATTTCCCGCAACATATCAGAGCAGCATTTTCACAATTGACAGACCGGAACCGATCGGGGCTGTCCCCTTCAGGAAACGGCACCTGTCGGCAAAACCCAAGGTGAGATTTCCTCAAATTAAAAAAGAAACTTTGCCCGTATATCGGATAGGAACTGTTGCTACAGATTATTTCGGCAGTGTAATCCCCTTCGCATCAAAGGAAAACGCGGAATCAGTCTTTTCCGGGGTCGCCGACAACCAATGCCGGTTTATAGCCGGGTCCCGGTTTTTCCACTGTAATGTCATATTTCATGGAGCCTTGGACTTCACAGGTCAAACCGCTCTTTTCCGGAGTGGAATATCTAGGATCAATGGCCAATACCATTTGAGTGTAGGTTTCTCCTTCACTGCTGACTTTTGTAAATTTGGGGTCGGTTCCCGGTTGCATTGCACCGGTGAAATAAATCTGATAATTTCCTGAAGGAATACCATCTCCTTCCCTGATCATACCAAGTTTATATTCACCGTTTTGGTTCACTTTTCCGTAAGCGGAAATCGTTCCGTTTGTGAAATAGACCGTACCGACAGTAAGAGGAGACCCGTCAGAAAAAGTCACCTTGCCTGTTACTTTTGAGTTGCCGCAACCGAAAACAGAAACGGCGAAAAGAAAAAACATCGGTAGAATTATCCTGTGTTTCATACAACAAAACTCCTAAAATTAAAGTAAAAAACGGACGGTTCCTGAAAATTTTCTACTGACAGACAACGGCTTACTTATTTTTACAGAAAATTTCAACCGGCCTGAATTTGCACATTCCTTCAAAAACCGTTCTTTGCACATAAGTCATTAACAAAAACAATTACGGAATGGAAACAGATTTCCCGTCAGTGGCATCAGCCAAAGCAACCAGGATGTTGCGTGCTGCGGTCGCACTGATTGTTGCCACAGAACCATCACCAACTAAAAATTGGCAAATTCCCGGGTGAGCCGAACCGAAGGAATAAAGATTATCCCGCCGAGGATATTCCTGATCGGCAAAGTCTTTCGGGGAACGTGCGATCGGTTCCGGCGAACCGTCGGCTGTTGCCGGATGAATCGGGCGTCCTGCATTGAAATTTCTGGCGGATCCCTCATCACCGCTCGCCGTAATGTACGTACAGTCCCAACTTTTCCCGGAAGATTCACAAACACCGATATGCTTCGTCGGAATATGTTTTTCACCATAAACAATCTGATTACTTGTTCCGTCAGCCCAATAGGAAATACCATCTCTGGAAGTCCATGATGAAATACTGTTGTTCTGACGTTTTACGGCACGCAAAGGACCGTGTTGACGGCTGTGATTATGATCGCCGGGGCTGAAGTACTCACTCCAACGCTGCCAATTGAGATTGTCCTCACTATTGTATTGATAACGGATCACGGCGGTGTAATCCGAAAGAGGACCGTCGAGATCATAGTCGGTCTCAGTGGTAAACGGTCCTTTACTCCGCCGCGACGGACAAACATACGAATTCACCGATCCAAAACCGCTTCTTTGTTCTGCGGTCAGACCGTTATTCCACCATGCCTCGTTTGTTTTGAGCCAGGCATCACCATCCTGAGTATTCCAAGCAAGCGGTTGGGCGGTGGAAACAAGAGTGTCCCAGAGAGTCTGTTGTTCGATGTAGGGGTAAAGCACTGTAAGGGATGTGGCACGGGCCGTTCCCAATGAAATCGGCGGCAAACCATCGCGGGCACTGATAAAATTGTGAACAGCAAGGCCGATTTGTTTCAAGTTGTTTCCGCACTGCATTCGTCTTGCGGCTTCGCGGGCGGCTTGGACCGCGGGTAAAAGAAGAGCAATCAGGATACCAATGATTGCAATAACAACAAGAAGCTCCACCAAGGTGAAACCGAATCGGACAGTCAAACCCGATGGGGTAGTGGATTCGGGACGGACAAGAGAGTTTTTGGGATTGTTTGCAGCACTTTTCGCATTGACAGCGTTTTCCTCTGCAGCATTGGTTTCTACGATACGGGAAGCCGTACAGACTACCCCCCCCACCCTATTTTGACATTTCGGACACAAATTTGAATTTTTCATGATTCTTTCTCCGGTTTTTTAAAAATAGTTTTTAGACGAAAATCAACACAACTATCTATTTTAGACATAACAAAGTAAAAAGTCAAGAGCGATTATTGTATTTTTTTCGATTTCTGAAAAAATTTTCCAGCCTTCAGGATTTCAAAAGAACCATTCCGTCACATATCATCAGCAGTCGATTAGAGCGGTCCATTTATTTACGTGTACCGTATCCATTATGTGTGAAGTCGTTTGATGAAAAAACTTTCCCGACCCGCGGCGGGCGGAGGGAGCTGCCGCTCCGAAGCAATAACCCGCTCCTGTTAGTCGCTGGAGTCAGCCAGCGGAACAATGTCTCCAATGCAAGCGGCTGGAAAGATGATCTATCGGAAGCCGACCGCGCAGCCGGGAGGCAAGTGCGGTGCAGCGTCCACACGCTGCCCTCCGGCGGGGAAACGGTACGCGGTGATGTTTTTACGGCATCTTTTGAATCTTGTTACATCCATAGCACAATGCGGCTCACTTGTAACGGCAGGACTTCGCTGTTAAAATAAGGTCTCCGTTCCGATTTTCCGAAACGGCCGAAGCGGGTTTCCCCCTATCAATACACAGCCGGACATCACAGAACAGCCGACCTTCCGCACAACACATTAATACCATTATCATGACAGAAAACATCACCGGAAGAACCTCTTCAATAAAGCCGGTCTGTAAAATACCGCAGCGTCCTCCGGTGTTTTACGCAACGGATAAAGAACGATTTACGATTCTTTGTCCGCAGATGTCGCCGATCCATTTTTCGCTGTTGCAAAATTCCTTTGCCGAGGAAGGGTATCACCTGGACGTATTGCCCGAAGTGGACCGCGACTGCGTTGAGGAAGGATTGCGTTATGTGAATAATGACGCATGTTATCCCGCGATTGTCGTGGTGGGACAACTGATTCAGGCTCTCAAGTCCGGCCGCTATCACCCTGACCGCACGGCTCTGCTGATTTCCCAGACATGCGGCGGCTGCCGTTCGACAAATTATCAGGCTTTTTTGAAAATCGCCGTGCAGAAAGCGGGGTTTCTCAACACGCCGATCATTCCGTTTAACATCAATCTTTCGAGCGGACGCAACTCGGAAGGAATTCAAATGACGCTTCCGATGATAAAAAAACTCATACGGATTTTTCTCTTCGGTGATTTGCTGATGCGGCTGTCCAACCACTGCAGACCTTATGAAACCTTGCCGGGAAGCACGGAGACGATGCTCAACACCTGGATGGATTATCTGAAGACGGGGATCACGCAGGAAAAACGGTTCGACATCACCCAACATGCGGCGAAAATCGTGAAGGCCTTTGAATCGCTGCCGCTGACCGGGGAAAATTCAAAGCCGAAAGTCGGTGTCGTCGGTGAAGTCCTTCTGAAATATCATCAGGGAGCCAACAATCACCTTGTTTCGATCATTGAACAGGAAGGAGGCGAAGCGGTTGTGCCTGATATTCTCGACTTCGCTCTTTACTGTCTGACCGGTGACCGCTTCAAAACGGTTTTCACAAGAGTCCCGTTTTTCACCCGGCTGAGAAGTGCGTTTCTGGTCAGGCTGCTGGAATATTATCGCGGCAAAATCCGTAAAGTGCTGAAAAACAGTCACAGGTTCGTTCCGTCCGAACATATCAATCACCTGGCGAAGCAGGCAAAGTCCGTCCTTTCGACATGCAATCAAACCGGCGAAGGCTGGCTCCTCACCGCGGATATGGTTGAGTTCATGGAAACCGGCGTTCCGAATGTGATTTGCGTGCAGCCGTTCGGATGTCTGCCTAATCATATCACCGGCAAGGGGGTTATCAAGGAATTAAAGCGGCGTTACCGCAACGTCAACATCACACCGATTGATTTTGATCCCGGCACGACCGAGGTCAATCAACTCAACCGTATCAAACTGATGATGGCCGTTGCCAATAAAAACCGGTTGACGGCATTCCCGGACGGTCATGGCTGACGGGCTGATTTTTTCATTGTTTCCATCATGGCGAATCACTCTGCAAAAAACGCGGAAAAAGGACCGGACGGCAAGTCTGAATGTGTCCCCAGGGAAGCTCCTCACTCAACGAATACGGTTCGTGCAGCGTCTGATTTTCATTGATTCCGGTTTCCGCAACCGCATTCTGCCAGAGGTCAAACCGAAAATGCTCCCGCCAGGCGTCGAGTCTCGCTCCGTTTCTCCAGGCCTTTTCGATCACGTGTCCCATCCGGCGGTCGCCGCGGCAGAGAAGTCCTTCCAAAAGACTCGTCTCCAGACCGTGATACTTCACCTGCACACACTTGAGATGTTTCGCCGTTCGGAGCTTTTGATGCACTTCGGCGAAATATTCACGGCTCTGCATTCCAAGCCACTGGAATGGTGTTTGCGGTTTCGGGATGAAGTTGGAAACGCTCGCAGTGACGACCGGAAAATGTTTCGTCACCGACTTGCCCAGGAATGCAATTTTCTCTGAAAGTTCCACGATTCCGTCAATGTCTTCGCCGGTTTCCAGAGGCAGACCGCACATGAAGTAGAGTTTCACACGGGAAAAACCGTTTTCAAACGCACTCCGGCATCCGTCGAGGAGATTGGCGTTGGTCACCTGCTTCAGAATCCGTTTCCGCATTTCGTCGCGTGCCGCTTCCGGGGCGATCGTAATTCCCGACGACCGTTCCGGCGTCAGAGACTGCATGACTTCTGAAAGTTGATGATTGACCCGCAAACTCGGGACCGCAATGGAAATGCCGAGCGAGGTGAGTTTTTCCCGAAGTTTCTGCACCAGTTCGTCGAAGCCGGGGTAGTCGCTGGCGGAAAGCGATAAAAGCGACACATCACGGACACCGGTTTTTTCACAAGCGGTTTTCGCAGATTCCACAATAGAGTCGATGGTTCGTGTGCGGATCGGACTTTTCTGCACGGTGCTTTGACAGAATCGGCATTGTCCCGGACACCCCCGCATGATTTCAATGGAAATGCGGTCATGTACGCTTTCAATCAGCGGAAGGACCGGAAATGTCGGCGGTTCGAAACGGTTGAGGTCGGGAATGACGGCCGGTCGAACAAATTCAGGGACGCCTGATTCCAACGGACGCGGTCTCATTGCCCGTCCGGCAGCGGTCATTTCAACGTGATAAAACCGGGGAACATAAACATACGGAAAACGTCTTGCCATTTCCAGCAGTGCTGTTTTGCGGTCGGTTCCCGCGTTTTTATATTCCAGCCAGGCGTTACAAACCGCCGGAAGACTCTCTTCGCCGTCACCGATGACGAACAAATCAATGAACGGCGACATCGGTTCAGGATTCATCACGGAAGGACCGCCGGCAATGACCAACGGATGCGACATCGTGCGTTCCTCCGAATGAATCGGAATCCGGCCAAGACTCAGCATCGTCAGGACATTGGTGAAACAAAGCTCGTACTGCAAACTGAACGCCAAAACATCAAACCGGTCAAGCGGCGTGAATGTTTCCAGCGAATAAAGCGGAAGCTGATTTCTCAGGAGCAGATTCTCCATGTCTCTTTCGGGAGTGAACGCACGTTCGCAAGCCCAGTTCTCCTGACGGTTCATGATGGCATAAAGAAGCTGCAAACCATAGTGGCTCATCCCGATGGTATAGGTGTCGGGAAACGCGAAACAGAGACGTCCGCGAACCTCTTCCGCCCTCTTGACGACACACCCCTGTTCCCCTCCGATGTACTGACCCGGCATTTGAATTTCCGGCAGCAAAAGCGACTCAATCTGACGCCGTAACTGCGGATCATAATAGTAAGATGAAATTGTCGGCATTACATTTTTTCGGAAACAGGAGGATGACAAAAGGTTCAATAGTTGGGGACGAACAGTTCGAAGTGGGACTGTGACGCACCGCACGCGGGACAACCGAGCGGAGCCTTGGTCCCTTTGACGGTGTAACAGCAGCAGCGGCATTGCCACAAGACCTCTTCCTTGCGTTCAAACACAAGCGACTCTTCAATGTTTTTCAACAAAGCACGGTAACGGATTTCGTGTTGCGTTTCGGCGGTGGAAATGAACTCAAAAAGTTTGCTGACGGCGGTAAGACCCTCTGCAAGAGCCATTTCTCCGAACTTCGGATACAGGCTCGACCATTCCTCATGTTCCCCGTCAGCGGCGGCTTTGAGATTTTCTCTTGTCGTACCGACAATTCCGGCGGGAAACGCAGCCGTGATTTCCAAAGTACCTCCTTCGAGAAAACTGAAGAAACGGCGGGCATGTTCCGTTTCCTGATTGGCAGTCTCCTCAAAAATGCCGGCGATTTGTTCAAAACCGTCTTTCTTCGCCTGACGTGCAAACAAGGTATAACGGTTGCGTGCCTGGGACTCCCCGGCGAACGCTTTGAGCAGATTTTTTTCTGTTTCGGTTCCTTTGACGCTTGGCATGATTTTTCTCCTGATCTGATTTTTTCATAATAACAACATACGGACAACCACAAAAACTTTCAAGATCACCTGCAAATGATATCCGATTTCGCTGTTTTTAACAGTGTCCCCTAAATAGTGAAATCAGGTACGGATGGCCAAAAGTTTGTTTTCATTGTGTGATTGATTTCTCCGGCTCTTGTGCAACATGAGTTGAAAACCTCCGACGGTAATTCTGTCCTGATCTTGCTGTTGACTATATTATTAAGGTTACGTATTTTACTATACGTAAGTTACGCAAGGTCGGGATAATCCATTCCTTCTGAAAGCCGCAAGACATTTCATTGTCCTCCTCAGTGAGGCTATGTCAATCTATGATTTTACCGCAAAATGATTACAGCCGTGATTGAGTTTTATCAACTCTAATTTCACATGTGCATAAATGTGTTTTGTTTTATGCTTTCATGATAAACCTCAACGCTCCACCATTTCTTGTAAAGCGTCTCGAATCGGTCACCGTTCCTTCCCCGTCTTGGCATCCGTTTCTCTTTTGGTCTTGGCGATTATCTGATAATTGATCGGCGTTTGGATTTTCCCCTGTTCATTCTCAGAAACAGAAAACGCGGTCAGGATATTCGCCCCTTTGACACTCCGTCCTTTACTATGGTCATAATGCCAGCAGAGGATTTCATTTTCATCCATGTACGCTCTTTCTACTATCGTATCGTCAAATATCAGACAGCCTATTGGTTCTCATTGTGCCGGATCACTCGTGGGGTGATACGAATCCATGGCGGTAACAAGTTGGATGCCGCCCTTTTGGTACATGTTCATCACACCTCGAACCGTGAGGGGGTTGGCGAACGAGGAGAGCGATTTCCGGTGCGAATTTGCCGCAGGCGTGCAGCCAAAGGATTTCGAACCGCCGCATGACTCGTTCGTCAGGATAGCTGGAACGTCATCCGTTCTTCCTCCGTATAATGGGTACGCAACATCATTTTCCTCCTAAACAAACTTGACGAAAAAGAGAATTATATCATTTTATGCCTATCTTGAAAATAGATGTTTATTAACGTTGAGGGGTAGAGAATCCGGGCGTTACCGAAAATCCCAATACTATAAGGCTGTACCCTTGGAAGGCACATACAAATGAGCCATATCAACGCCTTCGTGTTCAAGTAATTTGACTTTTTTCTCAATGCCTCCGGCATAACCTGTCAAGCTGCCATTTGCTCCTACAACACGATGGCAGGGAATGATGATTGAAATAGGATTGTGGCCGACAGCTCCGCCGATTGCCTGAGCGGACATACTCGGCTTACTCATTTTTAGTGCCAATTTCCTTGCAATATCACCGTATGTGATATATTCGCCGTATGGAATCTCACACAGTATGTTCCATACTTCCTTGCGGAAATCCCCTCCGATGGGGGCCAAAGGAATCTCATCAATGCCGGGTTTTTGACCGTTAAAATATCGGTCAAGCCAATCTTTTGTGGTAATGAATACAGGCAGGTCATCATTCCCTATCATCATTTCATCTTTCACGGTACCGCCATAGTACTTTTGCCCTTCCAGCCACAAACCAATAAGGTTTGTGCCATCGCTTGCGAGCATAATCGGGCATATAGGCGACAAATAATTTGTTGAATAATACAATATTATCCTCCTTAAACAGTGATTTGTTTCTACGCCTTAATTTGTGTTTTGCAGAGAGTTCCATAAATTCATTGTTGCATAACTGCGCCAGGGACGCCACGCTTCGGCCATTGCCAGCATTTCCTTTGGCGAGCGAGACGCGAGGGCTTTTTTTACGCCGGCATCGGTTTCAAGAAAGACGTCAGGCCATCTCATTGTCCGCATCGCGATATATTGAGCCGTCCAGCTTCCAATGCCGGGAATGGTCGTCAATTTTTGTATTTCAGCCTCCGGTTGGACGCAAAGCTCAAAATCTATATCGCCCTGCACAAACGTACGAGCCAGCGCTAAAATAGTTTTTGCTCGCGCCGAGATAATGCCCAACGTCCCCAAATGGTCGCCGATTTCCCCATCCAATGCGATGATGTCGTCAGGCAATGGAAATGCGTGCGTCAATCCCTCTATTCCCGTTTGCACGGGAGTGCCATAGGTTGCCGCAAACCTTGAGGCCAACGTGCTTGCCGCTTTCACCGTGATTTGCTGCCCCAACACCGCTCGCACAGTCAATTCGTAAGGGTCAAAGCAGCCGGGAACCCGTATTCCCGGGACGCAAAGCCCGGGGCGAATCCTATTCATATCCGTAAGAACCTCATATACGGCATCCGGCTCGCAGTACATATCGAAAAGATTGCGAACTCTTGCCAATACTTGAGGCAATACAGGCAAAAGAGACGCCGCGACAGTGACGGTCAAAATATCCTTGTGCGAGGGCTTGCTTACAGAAATCCAGCCATACACATGTTTTTGCTCTTCCGTTACAAGATGAACAGTTCGCAAATATTTCCCGCCTTGTATTGTTTCTACGCCGAGAATGGCACGCTGGGCGAGGAAGTTTAGCATTTGTTGCCATAGATAAGGCGGACGATATCCTAAGAACAATGTCATATCGTCCCGGCTTTTTCGCCCTCCCGCAGTCTGTCGGCGCAGCGAGGTCGGCGAAAGGCGGTACCGCTTTTTGAACAGGGTGTTGAAACGCCGCAAACTGCCAAAACCGGAAGTCATTGCAACGTCAAGCACCGTTAGATTTGTGTCGGTAAGCAAGCTTTTGGCAAGAAGCAACCTGCAGGTCTGCAAGTATTGTATAGGCGATACATGATATTCTGCTGCAAACACCCTCCGCAGATGACGGTCTGTGCAGCCCAAACATCCGGCAAGCTCTTCGAGGCTTTGCCCGCTGCCGCAATTTTCTTCCAGCAAACGCGAGGCTCGCCGGGCAAGCGATGCCGAAGCGTCTGTTACCGATGTGCCGGGCGCAAGCTCCGGTCTGCATACCAAACACGGGCGATAGCCTGCTTGCTCCGCCGCCGCTGCGGTGGGGTAGTAGGTACAATTCTCAGCCTTTGGCAACTTCGCGCGGCAAACAGGGCGGCAATAAATTCCGGTGGACGACACACCGACAAAAAAGCGTCCGTCAAAGCGAGTATCTTTGGATTTAAATGCCGCATACCATCCGTGCAGTTCATCTTCTCTCATTACCTCACCTCTCTGACTATAAGGAAGCTAAAAATTTTGATTCTCACAAATTTCGCCATGAAAAATAAAGGGCTTACTAACAAATTTCAGATAGAATAATAGGTTTTAGCAATCCCCTATAAACATTGTCACGATTATAGCATATTATCTCTACATTATATTAGCCATTTTCGGACATGAAATTGGTTTATCTACAGGCAAAATTCCTGCGGAGTAAAGAATCATCATCTCCCGCAGGTTCAAAAGTATACTCCTCAACGTTAATAATCATCTATTTTCAAGATAGGTATAAAATGATATAATTTCTCTTTTTCGTCAAGTTTTTTCAGGAGGAAGATGATGTTGCGTACCAATTATACAGAGGAAGAACGGAAGACTTTTCAACGATGACGTTACAGCTATCCGGACGAACGAGTCATGCGGCGGTTCGAAATCCTTTGGCTGCACGCCTGCGGCAAATTCGCACCGGAAATCGCTCTCCTCGTCCGCCAAACTCCTCCTACCGTTCGAGGTGTGATTCACATGTACCAAAAGGGGGGCATCCAACTTGTGACCGCCATGGATTCGTATCACCCCGCGAGTGGTCCGGCACAACACC
>JAISQK010000243.1 GCA_031274255.1 Planctomycetaceae bacterium
GACCGTTTTGGGAACAACACCGAATGCCGCACCGCCGTCAATGGAAAAATTGCCGCCGTGAACCGTTTCCAATTGCCATCCGCCGATTTTTATCATGATATTTCACCCTGTACCAAACCCGCCAGTTCCGAAAGCCTGACTTTTCCGCCGGCATTTTTAGGAAGTTCCGGAAGAAGGATGATCCTGGAAGGTTGTTTGTAATAAACCAACTGCTGCCGACAATAAATACGGACATCCTCAACCGACAATCCGTCCGCCACCACCGCGGCATAAAGCTGACAGGAACCGGAACGGTTTTTATGACCGAATACTTTTATCTCCCTGATTCCTTTGAGTGACAGGAGAATTTCTTCAACTTCACGCGGTAATACCTTTAAACCGGAAATATTGATCACCTCCGCTTCCCGTCCGTGAAGATAAAGCCTCCCGCAGGAATCGCTGTACCCGAGATCACCTGTGTTGTACCATCCAGAGTCAAGTGAACCCATATCAATTGTCTCGTTCACAAGGTAACCGGACATCAGAGATTCCGATTTAACATAAACCAGCGACATCGGTTTGATGTCACTTTCCTTCCCGGTCTTTCCGCAGGATGCAGAATTGTTTTTCTCCTCTTCTCCGGCATGAGGTACAAACCGGACGGAAACGCCGTTAAACGGACTTCCCACACAACCGTCAATGCACAGCTCATCTTTCCTGGCGACGGCAATTCCGCCGGTTTCCGTTGTACCGTAAAGCGGACGCGGTACGATACCGGTGATCCGCTTAAATTGTTTTGCCGTCCGTTCTGTAAGCGGTCCGCCTCCAGAAAAAATTTTTCTCGCCGGATTTTTCAGGACATCGGCTCCCATGAATAACATGGTGTCAAGTACTCCCGCCACGGCAGCGATTATCGTGATCTTCATTCCAGAACATGCCTGATTGACGAGTTTCGGTTGAAATTTCCGCATCGTGACAAGATTTGCCCCTGTCATGACCGGAGCCAATACACAAAATCCGTGTGCAAACGCATGACTCATCGGCGTCATACCCAAAATGGTGTCGCCGGAATCTATACCGAATGTGTTGACGTAATTATCAATTTCCGCAATAGCTGTCCGCACCGGACGAACCGCGAGTTTCGGTTCGCCTGTTGTCCCGGAAGTGGGGTGCAGCGGAATTCCGGCAAAATCCAGAATCCTGTCATCACCGGGACTTCGTCCGCCGGAATAAACATCCGTCCAGACAATCTGTCCCCAGTTGGAACATTCAAGCGTGCAGGAATGAGACTCTGCAAGTTCCATTTCCGTTTCCGTATGGCTGTCAGTGACAATAAACGACGCATGAAACTTACAGGCAATCCGGTGCAGTTCCATCGGAGGCGTTTCAAAATGTACAGGAACCGGGGACCCTCCAAGGGCAAGAATCGCCCCCCAAACGGCAATAAAACCGGGACCGTTTCCGACAGCAACAACAATCCGGTCGCCGGGAATCATTCCGGATTCACTGAACCGTCTGATCAGCATGGACCATCCTTCGCGAAGCTGATCAGAGGAAACTGTCATCTGAATATCCATACATGTGATTTGCCCCTTGTAATTTTCAAGTGAAGCCAGAAAATTATCCGGCTTGCCGGATGCGTATAAAATATCGTTGGATGTCATACCGTTTTTCATTTTTTATTTTGTTTTTATCATTATTATATCTGGTAACGGGGCAACCTTCCGTCTTTATTCTTAATAAAGCCGCCGCCCCGCTTCATCTGTTCTCATTGGAAATTTCAACAGAACGGGTATCTGTTAATTTTCAGTTTTTTACCTCTTCAGAATCAATGATTTTACCTTCGGCAATTGCAAGCGAAACAGCCTGAATATCTTCGGAAAGCGATCTGTCTTTTTCCAGTTTCGCCGCATAGCGACGAACATTCTGCCAGAGTTTTTCCATTTTCGGTGTTGATTTTTTCGGACGTTGCAGATCAAATGCCTGTGCCATACAAAGTAACTCAATCGCCAGCACGTTTCTGAGATTTTCAACAATCTGAAGTGTCTTGAAACCTGCACCCGGTCCCATCGAAACATGGTCTTCCTGTTGAATATTCGTCGGAATGGAACTGACACTTGCCGGAAAGCAAAGTGACTGGGATTCACTGACCAGAGCTGCTGCTGTAACGTGTGCCATCATGAAACCGGAATTGACGCCTCCCTCTTTGACAAGAAATACCGGAAGGTGTTTTCGCCTGGCACTCATAGCATGATTGATCCGGCGTTCCGAAATACTCGCCAGGGTTGTTAATGCGGAGGCAATTTTATCGGAAATCCGTGCCGGATAGATCGCATGAAAGTGTCCGCAATTGTAAACTTCCCCTTCTTCGGCAGCAATGATCGGATTATCCGTCACTGCATTGATTTCGTCTTGCAAGGTCTGTTCCGCATGTTCCAGTTCTTCCCAAACCGCTCCGTGAACCTGAGGAACACACCGGAACGAATAGGGATCCTGAATCCACTGCTGATCAATATGTTGTTGCCGGAGTTCCGATGGTCCTTCCAGATAATCTGCCAGTTCATTTCCACAGCAGAGTGTTCCCCGGTGACGATGGACTTTGAGTACCGTCTGATTGCAAATTCCGGATGACGCCCCCAATGCTTCAATGGCAAAAGCGGCTGTTGCATTGGCTAACCGCAACAACCGTTTTCCTTCGTACCACGATTTGACTGCGAGAATGGTACTCAATGCCGTACCGTTGATCAGACTGAGACCCTCTTTCGGACCAAGTTTGATGGGAGTGATACCGAACCGCTGTAACGCATCCCCGGCATTTTTTTGTTCAAATCCACCTTGTGCGGGAAATGTACACACACCCTCTCCGAGAAGTATTCTTGCCGCGTGGGCGGATGGTGAAAGATCTCCCGATGCTCCGACACTGCCCCGTGAGGGAATAACAGCAAGTATTCCGTTTTCAAGCGTCCTGATAATATGTATGACCGTTTTGGGATGAATCCCGCTGTAGCCCTGACAGAGTTTGTTCAACGTTACAAGCCACATTCCCATTACGATATCCCGTGTCAGCGGTTCACCGACATTACAGCAATGAGAACGGATAATATTCAACTGAAGTTCCGTCAATTGCCTCAGTTCAATACGGCGGTCGGTAAAATAACCGAAACCGGTATTGATACCGTAAACCGGTTCCTCCGAACAAACCAGTTTCTCAAGAAAAAGATGAGAGTTATGAATAGCTTTTTTTGCTTTCGGATCAATCATAATCGAAATATTTCTGTCAGGAAAACTCGCTTGAACGGATGTTTTCCATAAAGTTTTCGGCAAAAGTCCGCCGTCTCCAAGTAAAATGCTCCCGGAAGATTGTTCATCCGGATAATTTTTGTGTATGTGCCGGTGGGATTGGTTTGTGACAGGAATTGCTGACATAAGGGTAAAACCTCTTTGATGTAAAAAAGATTAACAGGATAAGAAAAC
>JAISQK010000268.1 GCA_031274255.1 Planctomycetaceae bacterium
GAGAGTGTTTACCTAAATAGAGATAGAATCTTTTCCTGAAGCAGCGAGAAGCGGTTGGTGGTTGTGACAGTATGCCAAATACGCAGAGACAGATCAACCATGAACTCTTTTTTCGAAACAACTTTGGTACGTCTGGTCAATCTCCCCAAATGATGGCGGGTGTTGCTGTTGTCGTGTTCAATAGTAATGGTGTGCGCTTTGCCACCCGGACAGAGGAAAAAGACACGAGGCAAAAGGAAATTGGAGGGCAACAATCCCTATCGGATGAATAATATTTGCCTCCGGGATGCAGCGTCCTTACACTACACCCCGGTATGCTCCCAGCCTCTTTGAGGCGGTCGCTTTCAGTTAGAAAATCTCTTCAACAAGAAGCCGAAAGCCATCAGCCCGCCGGGGCTTTTCGGCATCGAAGGGGGCGGGGGGTTAGCTCAAATTTCTTAGAATATGTCTTCAAAAGTTATTTGAATGAGTGCATTATGTTTCCGATTGGTATTGCATTGACCGAAAAAAGCATGTTATACTTCCGTTTTTGAGGAACAATAACCTTATTCACGGAGAGGACATAACATGCAAGTGAGAAGGAATTATAGTACAGACCTGACGGAAAAACAATGGCGAATCCTCGAAGAATTGTTGCCGAAACACCAAAAAGGCCGCAAGCCGATTGATCACCGCCAAGTGATCAATGCGTTGTTTTATTTGGTTCGTACCGGATGTCCGTGGCGTCATTTGCCGCGAAGTTTTCCCAAATGGAAAACCGTTGACACCGTGTTTTGGCGAGGACGAAATGCAGGAATTTGGGAAAAGATTTACGATGCGTTGTGTCGTTTTGTGCGTAAAACCCAAGGAAAAAAGCCGACTCCTTCGGTCGGAATCCTCGATAGTCAATCGGAAGAAACCACGGAGGTCGGCGGAGAGGAACGCGGTTACGATGCCGGTAAAAAAGTGAAGGGTCGCAAACGCCGCATCATGGCCGATACGTTGGGTTATTTGGTACTCCAAACAAAAAACTCTGATGGTGGTCGTTGTTCCTGCGGCAAACATCCGGGATTATGACGGTGCCAAACTTGTTTTGAACGCCATCGGAGACCGGTTCAAGCGATTGAAAGTGATTTTCGCGGACAGTGCCTGCGGAAAAATGGGCTTGCCCGATGGGGTGAAGCAATGTTTCGGCTGGATTTTACAAACGGTGCTCAGACCGGTTGGCGTGAAAGGTTTTGCGGTCTTGCCGAAACGTTGGATTGTCGAACGGACATTCGCGTGGATTTCAAAATATCGACGCCACTCGAAAGATGACTAACGAAATCCCCAGTCCGGCAAAGCCATGATTCCCATCGCCATGACCGCAAGAATGCTCAAATACCTGCAACATCGAAAAGGATACTTTTGAAGACTTATTCTCAGTGTAAGGCTCCTGACCGGATCATCACGACGCGAAAGTCCTCCGTCCTGTTGGAGAAATCTTTCCAAATGATGCCGACCGCACGAAAGTACCGGAAGGCATACTGCCCGCCGCCAACATTGTCACGTTGGCCGCCGGGCAACGGCTCAAGCAGAGAGCAGAGGACAGATCAGAGAGTCAATCCCGCTGATTGACTCTCTTGTAATCGTCCGCAACTTCAGGAACCGGCTCATAGAGTTTGCATTCCTCGGCGGTTTTCGGAGGATTGAGCGGTCGGAGGACACGAAAACCGACATACGGGGCTTCCGTCACCCACCAGATGCTCTTCGGGAATTGCGGGTCTTGAAGTTTCCAGTCCTCGGTCGTAATGTTCCGCGAGGCACTGCGGCACTCATCAGGAAATTGATCACAGGAACCGCCGCGGGCGATTTCGTCGCGTCCTTTGGAAACCGTCATCATTTTGATCGTTTCCGGCATGTAAAACGGTGTCTTGATTTTGCCGTCCTTATACTGCTGGTACAAATTCTCTGTGTTGCGGCCGAGCACCCATTCGGAAACATTGCCGTGCATGTCGTAAAGTCCCCAGGGATTCGGCTTTTTCGTCATCACCTGATGGTAGCTTCCGTCCGCATTGTCCAGATGCCAGGCGTAATCGTCCACTTGGGAAACGTCATCCCCGCTGGAAAATGCGGTTTTCGTTCCCGCGCGGCACGCATATTCCCATTCCGCCTCGGTCGGAAGCCGGTAGTAGCGTCCTGTGACCGCCGTGAGCCACTTGCAGTAGGACTGGGCACTGTAATTGGTCATTCCGCTGGCCGGAAAATTCGGCTTGCTGGAATTTCCGTAACTCAGCGATGTGATGTCATAAGCCGGCGTCGGTGCCGCAAGAGCGTCCGCGGTGCGTTCGTTGACATTTTTCTCGCCGTCCGCCTTGCTTTTCCGGCTTTCACGGAGAATTTTGTATGCGAACTGCATGAACTCCCCCCATGTCACTTCATGTTCTTCGATCCAGAACGGCTCGACTTCCACTTCGATTTGCGGTCCTTCCTCATCGGCGCGACCCTCTTCCGATTCGGGACTTCCCATCAGAAACTTGCCTCCTTTGATCGGAATCATTTTGAACTTCAATTCCGTACCGAAAATCTGCTCTTCGTACGGTTTCATTTCACTTTCGGACGCTGCCTGAGAATCCTCCACCGGAATCGGGTTTTTGAGGAATTCAATTCCCGGAGCGTGAGTCAAATCGGCAGTTTGGGCAAACGCTGCGGCACCGAGAACGGTCACACCACACGCAACACGGACAAAAAAACGCTTCATAAAAATCTCCTTTGTTATTTCAGTGCAAAATCAAAGATCGAATTTGATTGTTCCACTGAGCAGGTATCAAATGTTTTTGTGACAATTTTCACGACTCAAATTTTTATTTTACCAAAAATTGCTATTTTCGCAAACCGCGTCGCGGTGGTTTTTCAAAAAACCCAGGGAAAACAATGTTTTTCGTGACAAAATAAAAAATCCGGGGCAATCCCGATTGAGTTTCATGCAAAGATAAAGTAAAATTGTCATAATGACAAGTCGCTTTACTGCCTCCAACCCTTGAAATGGATTTTGCATGAGACCGAATAAGACGCTTTGGTTTTTTATCCTGTTTTTCCTCAGCCTTTGTTTCCTGATCCTGTATTCCCCTGTCGGCTTTTCACAAGACAACGATATTATGAACGAAATCAACGCGGAAGCCGCAAAAGCGGAAGCCTCTGCCGAGACGATGCCCGCGTCGGAAAACAGTGAGACCGCCGCACCGGAAAAGAAAGTTTACCTCATCTGGATGGTGCAGTCGCTCGGATGGTTTTTTACGCCGGTTTTTATGATAATCTCCATGAGCATGGTTACGCTGGTTGTAATGAATTTCCTTGCCGTCCGGCAGCAGAATTTCGCTCCGAAAAGTTTTGTCGGTCAGTTTGGGGAATACCTTGACGCAAAACAGTTTCAGGACGCCTACGAGTACGCCCGATCGGGGGACTGTATGATTGCCAAAGTCCTCACGGTCGGACTTGCCAAACTTTCCAGCGGTTACAAGGAAGCGGAAAACGCCATGCAGGCGATCGGTGAGGAGGAAACCTTAAAGCATGAACAGCGGCTGAGTTATATCGCCCTGATCGGCAAGATTTCTCCGATGATCGGACTTTTCGGCACGGTCGTAGGAATGATCGCCTCGTTCAACACGCTTGCGTCAAGTGCGGGGCAGCCTCCGGTCAACAAATTGGCGGAAGGGATTGCCACTGCACTGTTTACAACGGAAATCGGTCTGGCGATTGCGATTCCGGCATTGGTTGTTTACGAGATTTTGCGGAACCGGCTGACAAAAAACCTTTTGGATGTGAGTCTCATTACAGAAAGTCTGATGAGCCGTTTTTCCGGTGTGTCGGCAAAGTAGGAACAGTAAAATGCGATTCAACCGAACAACCGTTTCCAACATGGAACTCGACATGACACCGATGATTGACATCGTGTTTTTGCTCATCACGTTTTTCATGTTTGTGTTCAATTTCAGTCAGGCCGACCAGAATGAGCGGATCAAACTCCCGTCAAGTGAATTGGCGAAAATTTCAGAGGTGAGCGACACGGAATTTTTGACGCTTCAACTGACGGCGGAAGAGACCATTCTTTTCGGCCGGGAGGAGTTTGCGTTTGACGAACTCAAGCGTCTGTTGTCCAGGGAATTGAAACTGTTCGAGGCACTCGGCACCGACAAATCGAAAGTCCGCGTCCTCATTCGGGCCGACGCGAGGTCGCAAACCGGCAAACTTCAGGACATCATGGCGGAATGCCGCCGTTGCGGTCTGGAGAATTTCGGCCTTCCTGTCATAATTGATACGCCGGGGGCCATATAACGATGAGGAAAAAATGATGAAAAGACCTCATGCCGCCGTTTCGCTGGATTGGGACATGACACCGATGATTGATGTCGTCTTTCTGTTGATGATTTTTTTCGTGTTCACGTTTAAAATCGTCAAGCAGGAGGGGGATTTTTCGATAAAAATGCCGCTTTCCGGCGGAAACAGTTCCTCGTTGAGTCTCGACACTTCCGAACCGGTCCGCATCCGGCTTTTGGCCGACAGCAACGGGGAACTCGCGTCAATCATGATGGGAGACCGGTCGCTCGGCACGAGTTTTACAATACTCCGGCAACAAGTGATGGCGTATGTCGGATCGCTTTCACCGCAGGCACGCGGCGAGGCCGAGGCGGAACTCCGTTGCGATTATGAGTTGAAATACAAGTACACGGTGGACGCGATGACCGCGATTTCCGGATACTATGAAAACGGTCAGATTGTGCCGCTGATTGAAAAGGTCAAGTTTGCCCAAAAACAGGGACAATCAGATTTAACAGAATCATCAAATGAAGAAAAATAATGACGGCATCCAACATCCATTGGCGGAAGTTTTCGGCTTTCCCGCAGAGGATATGTCGGATTGTGCCCATAGACATCGTAAGAACCGGTTGTGTCCGTTTAACAACAAGATACCGAATTGCACGAAAGATAAAGCCCAGTCTCCGTTGGGAGTGTGCAGTATTTTTCACAGAAAGGAAGTTGTTATCACCTGTCCGATTCGATTTCGTCAAGGTTGGAATATTGCCGATGATGCGGCAGGATTCTTTTTTGATGAGTCTTCGAAATGGACGACATTGACTGAAGTTCGGCTCAAAGATGCTGAAGATGGTTCGGCAGGAAATATTGATCTTGTCTTGTGTGCGTATGATGAGCACGGACAAATTACCGATTTCGGTGCATTGGAAATTCAGGCCGTTTATATTTCCGGCAACGTGAGAACTCCTTTTGATACATATATGGCGAATCCCCGGACCCAATACAACATGGATTGGACGGAAGAGCAGCATTATCCGAGACCTGATTACCTTTCCTCTTCGAGAAAACGGCTTGCTCCGCAACTGATTTTTAAGGGAGGGATACTCAATTTGTGGAAAAAGAAAACGGCGGTTGCACTCAATTCCGGTTTTTTCAGTACACTTCCTCCGTTGCCGGAAGTGCCGAAAGAAAATGCGGATATTGCATGGCTGATTTATGACATTTACCAACATAAAAATGAAGGAATTCCTTATGAATTACGTCTTGAACGAACTGTTTACACACAATTTGATACAGCCTTGATGCAGATTACCAAGCCCCATGCGGGGAATGTTGCTGTTTTTCTGGAAACGCTCCAGAAAAAACTGGATAAAAAACTATCCGTCCCTCCTGTCAACAAAACAATCAAAAAAACTTTTTGAAAATCAAATGAACCAACGTTTTTTATTTCCTGATTTGGAAAAGGGTACTAAGGAGAAACCGGTCAATGTTGCATCGGTTCCTCAGCGAAGTCCGTTTCGTTATCCCGGTGGAAAGACATGGCTTGTACCACGGTTTCGGCAGTGGATGAAAAGTTTTCAAAGTGTTCCGCAATTAATGATTGAACCATTTGCCGGCGGCGGAATTTTGAGTTTGACGGCGGCATTTGAAAATCTGGCTGAAAAAATTTTGATGGTGGAACTGGATGAACAGGTTGCGGCGGTTTGGAAAACAATTTTATCAAAAGATATCAGGTGGCTGATACAGCGGATTCTTTCATTTGAATTAAATGTTGATTCCGTGAGAGAAATCCTTTCGCAAAAACCGATGACAACCCGTGAAACGGCATTCCGAACACTGCTGAAAAACCGAACCGCTCATGGCGGAATACTTGCGGAAGGAGCGGGAATCATCAAACATGGGGAAAACGGAAAGGGACTTCATTCCCGATGGTATCCTGAAACCATAGCCCGAAGGATTGCGGCGATAGAAACTGTGTCGGAAAAAATTGAGTTTGTCCAAACTGATGCCATTGAAGTATTGGAAGAATATCAATTGACCGAAGATGTTGTATTTTTTATTGATCCGCCCTATACTGCCGGAGGGAAACATGCCGGAAGCCGCCTTTACAACCATTGTCGCATTGACCATGCAGGATTATACTCGTTATGTGCAAAACTCAATGGAGATTTCCTGATGACGTACGACAATGCGGAAGAAGTCCGGACGCTGGCTGAACAACATGGATTTAAAACAAAAGCCATCCCAATGAAAAATACGCATCATACTAAATTGAATGAACTGCTTGTCGGAAAAAAACTGGACTGGGCGGAGTAAAATTTCCCCCTGACAAATTCCTTGCTGTTAAAAAACTGTTGATCGTTTTTTTCGTTTCCAAAACCTTTTAGTATTTAGTAGAGGACCAACTCAAATGAGTAACCTTATGTTTTTTGCCCTTGGACAAGGAAATTTCGGGTTGTTGATCGGGATAATAGGGATTTTTATCCTTCTCTTTTTGATCAGTCTCGCGGTACTGTTCGTGAAGTGTTACCGCCGGTGTCCGAGCAACCGGATTCTGGTCATTTTCGGGCAAACCTCGAAAGGAAGTCAGGGAAACGCACGGACAGCGGAGTGCATTCACGGCGGTGCACGATTCATCAAGCCGTTTTTGCAGGACTACGCTTATCTGAGTCTGGAACCGATGCAGATAGAGATTCCGCTGCGCGGAGCGTTGTCGATGGAAAACATCCGCGTGAACGTGCCGAGTGTTTTTACGGTGGCCATCGGAACAACGCTGGAACTGATGCAGAACGCCGCAATCCGGTTATTGGGGCTTTCCAAAAAGGACATCGCCAAACAGGCGGAAGACATTATTTTCGGACAGTTGCGTCAGGTGATTGCGTCCATGCAGATTGAGGAGATCAACCGGGACCGTGAAACATTCCTTTCCAACATTCAGACATCGCTTGATCCGGAACTGCGGAAAATCGGTCTGATTCTGATTAACGTCAATATCACCGACATCACGGACGAATCCGGCTACATTGAAGCGATCGGTCAGAAAGCGGCGTCGGAAGCCATTCAGAAAGCACGCGGTGATGTCGCGGACAATGAACGGATGGGCGAAATCCGTGTCGCGGAAGCGGAGCAGACCAAAGCGATTCAGGTCGCCAACGCCCAGAAAACTCAGATGATCGGAACACGTGAAGCGGAACGGGAACGCGCCGTCAGGGTTGCGGAACTCGACAAAGATCAGGAAGTGCGGCTTGCGGAACTGTCAAAAGAGAAGAATATCGGTCAGCAAACGGCGGAATTTGAGAAGGAGTCGCAGGTGCGCGAAGCGGAGCGGGAAATGAGAATCCGGCTTGCCAACGCCAACGCTTCCGCCGTCGATGGTGAAAACAAAGCTCAGGCTGCGATTGCCGCATCTCAGGCGGAACTCAAGTTCAAACAGGCCGAAGCGTATCAGATGGGGGAAACCAAAAAACGCGAAGCCGAGGCGATGGTTCTCGAAGCGGAACATCGTGCCAGAGCTGTCGCGGCACAGGCGGAAGCTCTGCGGATCGAGGCTCAGAAACGCGCGGAACTGGAAGCTCCCGCCAAAGCGGAAAAGGCACAGCGGATCGTTGAAGCCGAGGCCGAAGCGGAAAAGCGGCGTATCGAAGCAGAAGGGGACGCCAAAGCGATTTTTGTGAAACTCGAAGCGGAAGCCCGCGGTCAGTACGAAATTCTGGCGAAAAAGGGGGAAGGTCTCCGTGAAATCATCACCGCTTGCGGCGGTGCAAAAGAAGCGTTTCAAATGCTGCTTTTGGAACACTTTGACGATCTTGTCCAAGCGTCCGCCCAGGCGATTTCCAACATCAAATTCGATAAAGTCGTTGTTTGGGAAAACGGACAGAATGACGGCAAATCGGCGACGGCGAACTGGCTGCAAAACATGGCCAAGACGCTTCCTCCGATGATGCAGGTGATGAAGGATATCGGCGGCGTGGAATTTCCTGATGTTCTGGCGACCATTGCCGGAGAAAAAAAGACGGAGAAATCCGAGCCGGAGGAGAACAGCCGGAAGGAACCGTAACCTGCCTGTAAGACAAAGAGAAACGGAGGGTTTTGAGGCAATCAAGGTGTCCGTTTCCGAAAAACCGACAGAAAGAAATGAAAGAGAGAAGGTGCTTATGAAAATTTACTATAGAATGTTGTGGACTGTGATTGCATTGAGTTGTCCGGTAACGGGACTCTTTGCCGCGGAACCGAATCAGGAAATCAAGCCCTATTCCGGCGGTTCGGAGAAGTACGTCAAACTCGTTTGGGCGGATGAATTCGACGGAAAAGGACTGCCCGATCCGGCGAAATGGAGTTATGAAAAAGGGTACGTCCGTAACAGGGAAATGCAGTATTACGCTGTGGAACGGCTTGAAAATACCGAAGTACGCGACGGAAATCTGGTCATCACCGTGAGAAAGGACAACGCAGTGATTGACGGAAAAGAGCGGGAAGTCACTTCGGGAAGTATTGAGACGAAAAAAAAGGGGGATTGGCTCTACGGCCGTTTCGAGGCACGGATCAAGTTTCCGTCCTGTCTCGGCACGTGGCCGGCGTTCTGGATGATGCCGACAAATCCCAAATACGGCGGATGGCCGAACAGCGGCGAAATCGACATTCTGGAGCATGTCGGGTTTGAACCGGATAAGCTGCATTTCAATCTGCACACCGGAAAGTATAACCACATGAAGAAAACCGGCCGCGGTACGTCAATCCATTATGAAAATCCGATGGCGGACTATCATATTTACGCGGTCGAATGGTTTCCGGACCGCATTGACTGGTTTTTCGACGATAAGAAGGTTCTCACCGTGAAAAACGACGGGTCGGGCACCGATGCCTGGCCGTTGGATCAGCCGTTTCACCTCAAACTGAATCTCGCGTTCGGCGGAAGTTGGGGAGCGGAAAAAGGGGTTGACCTCAAACCGCTGCCGATGGAGATGCAGGTCGATTACGTCCGGGTTTTCCAGTAAGCCGGTGGACTAAGACGGATTAAAAGGCTGACAACATGTACAAATGACCGTGTATTGTCATTTCTTCCGCTTTATGATATATTGAATGATGTTTTAAGAATATATTGCAGAAATGGAGAGATTTGCCTTTCCGCTTCGGAAAACTCAAGGAATCTGCGGACATCCCGCTCCATGCGTCTGGAGACATCAATAAGGCTGTGGAAAAGGTTCCTTCGGTTTTTTGCCGTGCGGTCGTTTTGTGCCGTCAAACGGGGAAATCCTTTTCATTTCTTCCGTGTTCAACTGTTGTTTTTGATGAAAAAATGCGGTATGATGCAAAAAATACCTTTTCCAGACCGACGATGTGTTTTCTTTTCACAGGAGTTCCTTGAATGAGCAAGGTTTACATTGATTTTGACCCGAAAGAGAATTTTCCCAAAGGGGACGACCTGTTCTATGAATGCCGTTCCTGCGGAATCGAGATTCCTTCTGCACCGCAGGAGAACCTTTGCTGTAAGTGTTTTAACATTTTTTACGATGTGGACGAAGACAAATTCACTGTCGGAGACATCGCCAATATTGCACTGTTTCGCAAAAACACCACATGAATTTCAATTATGCATGATGAAAAGACTGAGGAATTCCCCTTGTTGAAGAAGGATTCTTTCCATGACGGTTCCGTACTCCCCGAAATCCCGGCGGAGGTGGTTCCTGTACCGCCGCAGCCGGTGCCGATGGTCACGAAAACAAGTACGTTTTCTCTTTTGATTTTCGTGTTATGCTTTCTTCTGGCAATTTTCCTTATTCCGTCGTTAGCGTATCAGATTGATTACGCACTGACCAGCGGTTCAGAAAAAGCCAAGGCGGATGTCGCCCGTGAACTTCTCAAGGAGTTTCCCGACACCGACCGTATCGTCCCCTGGGTGGTGAAGTCAATCCGTCCCAGTGTTGTCGGAATCCAGCAGGTGGTGCGGGGAGAGGTTCGTTACCGCGGCGGACGGGTTCAGCAGTTTGAAATGCCCGACAACGAAGGAAGCGGTGTCATCGTTGACCCGGAAGGTTATGTGATCACGAATTATCACGTGATTCGTGACGCACAGGCTCTTTCGGTGCTTCTTAGCGATGACCGGCGGATCAGCGGGGAACGGGTTACGGTGGCGGGGTTCGATCAGGAGGCGGACATTGCCGTATTGAAGATTGATCTTTCCGAACTGACCGCCATGCCCTGGGGAAACAGTGATAAGCTTGAAGTCGGAGAAGCGGTGCTTGCCATCGGCAATCCGTACGGACTTTTTCAAACCGTCACAGCGGGAATCATTAGCGGTAAAGAGAGATATAGTGCGGATTCCTCTTACAAATTGCAGGAATTTCTCCAGACGGACGCGGCGGTCAATCCGGGAAACAGCGGCGGACCGCTCATCAATCTCAAAGGGGAACTGGTCGGAATCAACACCGCCATTTACGGGGAAGCGTATCAGGGCATCAGTTTTGCGATTCCAAGTGCTTTAGTGAAAAGGATTTATGAGGAAATCCGCAAAAACGGGAGAGTGACTTACGGCTGGCTCGGCATCAATATGTCGCCGTATCCGGTGACGGAAACGCTTGATCCGGGAAGTGAACGGCGGATCGGAGTCGAAATCAATCAGGTGGTGGAAGATTCTCCGGCGTCGAAAAGCGGTCTTCATGCCGGAGACATTATCACCAATTGGAACGGTCAGGAAATCCGTGATTTCAAACAGCTTCATCACTCGATTCTTTTCACAAAGCCGGACTCGGAAGTCACCGTGAAGGTGTTACGGGAAAAAGAACCTCGTGAATTCCGCGTTGTCGTCGGCAAACGTCCCATGCGGCGGCGGTGACAAATCCTCAAGGACCGTCTCCAACGTCGTTTCCCTAATATTCACCAAGTTAGTGTTATTTTTTTGACTTCACTCATTTTAGCATGAAAGGGTTTGTTATGAAATTTGCCCATGTAGGAATTCCAACAGCGCAGGAAAAAAACTGGTCGGCGTATCTTGCGGAATCGAAACTTCACATCACCGATGCGGAAGCCGATCCGTTTCAGATTGAATGGTTGAAATTTGAAGCAGGAAGTCCGATGCCGGAGGAATTGAAAGACCGTGCGCATCTTGCTTATTTTGTCGACGATCTTGCGGCGGAATTGGCCGGAAAAACGATTCTGATTGAACCGTTTTCACCGATGTCCGGGCTGAAATGTGCGTTTATCATGCACGGAGAAGTCCCCATCGAACTGATGCAGAAGGTCTGATTTTTGCGGATTTTTTGCGGATTGGCTGAAACTTTTGCGATTTTCGGGGGTTTCATTACCCTGTCGGAAGGGATAGTGAGCGTTTGCGAACTATTCATGAAGATATTCCGCAGTGCGTTCCCCTCATAACGTGCTGCGGTTTTTTGTACCATCGGGAAATATTCCGATTCAAAACATCAACAAATCAAAACAAGGAATTTTATACATGTCCCGATATTGGATGCTCCTGTTATGGATTTTTCTGTTTGTGACACCGTTATCCGCGGAGGAAAACGGCAATGTTTCCCAAATTCCCGCGACACTCGAAGAGGCCGGAACAGCCGATGAGGTGTACGCTTATATCAATCATGTCTTTGCGGAAATGCAAAAAAAGATCAAGACGGAAGAGGACCAGAAACAGTTCTTTGCCGACTATCCTCCCTTTGCGGTAGCGGCGGCGGATAAAATCCTTGCTCTGAGTGCTGAGAATGACGAAATGCTTGAAACCGGATACGGCATCAAGTTGTATGCCCTGAGTCTGCTTTGCCGCGCGGCTCCTGAGAATGATGAGAATAAATCGAAACTTCGTGCGGTAACCGAAGAGGTGAAAAAACTCGGCAAATTCCCTGAACTGATGAAGAGTCAGCGTATTGACGATTTTTACAGCCGTCTTCAAACTCTTGAGGCCAAGACACTTTCTCAGGAGGATTTTGACAAATCCAAGGAAGAGGCCAGGGAATTATTGGTTTCCAAGACAAAAGGCTATTCCGCCGCAGGTCCGGTACGGCAAATACTTGAGTTGGCCGGAGAGATTGAGGACACTCAGAACAAGTCCGGCTTTCTTGAAGCAACCTTGAATGAAATCATTGAATGGGTGAAGTCCGACCGGTTCCTTTCCGTTTACAGCAAGGAAGCGTCTGAAAAAACGGAAAAACAATTACGGGGTTACTGCCGCCGTCTTGTCGGGTGTCCGTTTGAGCTGTACGGCAAAACCGTTGACGACCAAGATTTTTCCTGGGAGGATTATAAAGACAAGACCGTCCTGATTGATTTCACCGCTTCCTGGTGCGGGCCGTGCCGTGCGGAAATGCCGAATCTGCTGGAGGTGTACGGCAAATATCACGGCAAGGGTTTTGAGATCATTTCCGTCGGCATTTGGGACGGTACGGAGAATCTGAAAAAACAGATTGAGGAGGACAAAATCCCCTGGCCGATGGTTTCGGAGGAACTGCAAAAGGATAAAAACCGTGAGCTTCCGCACGAATACTACGGTATAGAAGGTGTGCCGACCATTTTCCTTGTCAAAGACGGAAAGATTATCGCAACCGGTCTGCGGGGGCCTGTGTTGTATTCCCGAGTCGCAAAACTGTTTGAGGAAAAAGAGTGACCGCTTGCCGTATGTCGTAACAGTTGCCGTGTGTCGTTTCAAACCGGCATCAATTTCCCTTTTTCATCGGAGCTTCGAATGCAGCGTTCCCCACGAACCGGTACGGTGATTGTTTTGGTGCTGGTGGTCATTGCCATTTTGACGCTGGCCGCACTGACGTTTTCGGAACTGATGCTTTCCGAGCGGCGCGGTGCGGACTTTTCCGTGCGTAAAACGCAGGTGCGGTTGTTCGCCGAATCGGGAATCGAAGCCGTACGGATGGCGTTACTGTTGGACGGCGACGACAAGGAAGACTTCGGTGAGTTTTACGACAATCCCGATCAATTCTGCGGCGTTCTCGTGACCGATTCCCTGACCGACCCTCGTGATGTGGGACGTTTCAGCGTATTGGCTCCCGGACTGGATGAAGACGGTCTCTTTTCCGATGTCCGGTATGGTCTGCTCGACGAGTCGTCCAAATGGAATCTGCGTCTGGTGATGGAGTACGAAACACTTCAACCGGGAACGGGCCGGACACTTTTGACGGGACTTCCCGGCGTGGATGAGACTATTGCGGACGCCGTTCTCGACTGGTTGGATGAAGACGATGAACCCCGTGAATACGGTTATGAGCACGATTATTACGAATCGCTCGACAGACCCTATTCTCCGCGGAACGGTATGGTTGCGTCCATTGAGGAACTGCTGCTCGTGGAAGGAGTCACACCGGGGCTGTTGTACGGGGCCGACTGGAATCAAAACGGGATGATTGATCTTGCGGAGCCGGACGGTGAAACGATCGACGAAGATTACGACAACAGCGACCACCGGCTTGATTGCGGACTGATTTCGCTGCTCACCATTGACAGTAAGGAGGCCGATACCGATTCCGCCGTCACCTCTTCCGGTACCGGCAGTACGTCGCGGGTTTATGTCAATGCGGACGACCTCACGTCGCTGCAGTCGGAACTGAATACGGCCTTGGGAAACGAGTCTTATGTCAATTACATTCTCGCCTACCGGCTTTTCGGCACGACCGGAATACTCGCGGATTCCGAGGAAACCGCCACATTGCCTTCCTCACAGGGGAACACCGCTTCGTCTCCGCCGTCTTCTTCGCAGTCTTCCGGTTCCGGTCAACAGAATCAGCAGACGGGAAATAATCAGGAGGGGGAACAAAACGGAACAGCCTCCAATCAGCTTGACCTTTCTCAAACGCCGAAAGCACGAATCAACAGTCCGTTTGACCTCATCGGCGGTGCGCTTCAGGTGCAGTATTCCGGGCAAACCGCGACCGCCACGCTTCCGTCGCCGTTTACGGAAGATTTGGAGTCCATGGCAGGATATTTGCCGACGCTGATTCAGACACTCAAGTTTTCAGAAAATGCGGCATCGGCACGGATTAACATCAATGAAGCGTCGCGCGGTGTTTTGCAGGCGATTCCCGGCATGACCGACGACGCTCTTGAGGCGGTTCTGACAAACCGGCTGCCCGATCCGATTGACGCGGAAGAGACCGAGGAAATGGCGACTTATGCCTGGCCGATTCTGCTGGAACTGGTTGACCTCGACACGATGAAAAAGATCGGCCCGTTTCTCTCGCAGCCGGGAACCGTCAAGTCGGCACAGATTGTCGGACGGTTTGATTCGCGAAGTCCTGTTGCGCGGCTGAAAGTTCTCTTCGACACCTCGGAACAGCCTGCCAAAATATTGCGTGTGACGGATTTGTCCGACCTCGGCCCGGGCTATTCGCCGGATTTGCTTGGTGTCTATGAAGATTCGCCGTCCATTTTTTCCACCGGTATTGCCGTGACCGAAAATCGATAGCTTGGTCATCCGGCGGTGCGTTTTGCTCTCCAAAGCTGTAAAAGGTTGATCAGAAGCAACAGGACAAACGACACAATCAGCATAAAAACCGCGATGGCGACAGCTCCGGTGAAGTCGTACTGTTCCAGCCGGATGAAAATCAGCAGCGGGACGATTTCAGTCTTGTACGGCATGTTGCCGGCGATGAAAATCACACTGCCGTATTCACCGACCGCCCTTGCAAAGGCCATCGTGAAACCGGTCAGGAGTGCCGGGAGGAGACCGGGAAACAGCACTTTCCAAAAGGTCTGCCACCGCGTGGCGCCGAGACTTGCCGACGCTTCCTCAAGTTCTTTCTCAAGACCGGTAAGAGCAGGCTGCATTGTCCGGACAACAAACGGAAGTCCGATAAAAGTCAGCGCGACAAAAATCCCAAGCGGCGTTTCGGTGACCTGGACGGGAAGAAAACGTCCGAACCATCCCTGCTCCGAGTAAAGCATGCTTAAAGTGATTCCAGAGACCGCCGTGGGCACCGCAAAGGGAAGATCAATCATTGCGTCAAAGAATCTGCGTCCGGGAAAGGTGTACCGCACAAGCACCCAGGCGGCAATAAATCCGAAAAAGGCGTTCGCCAGCGCCGCCAGGAAGGAAATCCCGAATGTCACGCGGAACGCCGCCGTCACACGAGGGTCGCCGATGATCTCGCGGAACTCCTGCCAGCTCATGCCGGTCAGATGGAGGAACAAACCAGCCAGCGGAATCAATACAATCAATCCCAGATAGCTCAGCGTGAACCCCATCGTTATCCCGAAACCGGGAAGTATGTTTTTCTTTCTCATCTTATCCGACAGGCTGTCCTTCCGCGGTGAAGATGAAACGAAACGTTTCCGAAACGAATGTCTGGTCCATTACAGGGTGGCAGATTTCTTCATCATATAAAATTCAGGATAATGATGCTTTCTGTTTACGCTTCCACCCCCAACCGGCAAGTCCGCAGCTTCCAAGCGTCCAGAGCAAAAGGATTCCCGGCTCCGGTGTTGAGCCGCCGCCCAGCGGAGTCATGGGAGTAATGTAGAGAAGGTCCTGTGCCGTTGCACCATTTTGAGTGACATTCATCACAAAAATACTATAGTCTCCGATAAAATCATAATACGCACTTGGGTCATAGGTTTGCATCCAGAATGCGTTGGCTTCGGTGATATCGCTGAGACCCAGATTTCGGATTGCATATTGATTTAACAGATACGTATAACCGGATGCGTTAGACGGTACGTCATCAATTATTCCCAAGTAGTACAAAACCGCGGCTCTCAGCCAGATAATGTCGGATTCCCGACCTGCCAGTCCGCCTTCTCCCCACATGAAGCCACCCTGACCGTAGATTTCCTGCCCGACGGAATTGATTTGTTCCGTTGCATACATTTTGTAGAGAAAAGCGGCGCCAAGCGTCAGCGCATTACCATCCGAGGTTTTGGTCTGCCCGTTGGAATAGTTCAGTGTTCCTGTGGCATTAACTCCTCTGGTGGTTGTTCGGTTGGGAGAAACACAAAATGTTGAAAAATATTCCGAGCCGGGAGCGGCAGGATTCACTCCTCCCCAAGTATCATCCCTGGTGACTCCCGCCATGTTTACCCTGTATCCATAACCGCCTGACCTTCCGTAAGCGGAAGTATTTGCAAACTGCGTCCCTCTGTTCTGAACCCATACCTCGCCGGCAGCAAGCAAAGGAGGAAGATCAGTACGGGGGGAATAAGTGGGATATTCCGGAGAGGTATGATCGAAAACGAGCCCCCTTCCGTTATTCATTGAATTGAACTCACTTACCGCTTGAGCGGCATCAAAATCGGCAAATGCCGGTTTTCCGGCGGAGAACAGACCGGCAACGGCTGTCAAAACAGCACAACACACTATCATTCGTTTCATAGCAATTTCCCATATGGTTAAAGTGAACGGCTTGTCTAAAGAGCTAACAGCCTCTATTATAACCAAAGTCGTATTCTTATACAAGTAAAAATTTCATTTTCTTACATTTTTTGTATTCAATGGCAATTCAAATGAAGTTCATTAACTTAATAACTGTTGTTTCCGCCGCAGACGGTTTTTCCAATAGATCGAAATCTCATGAGTTGACGGCGGCCCAAGTCAGTCCTTCGATGGCGGTTTTTGCATAGAAATCAATTCCGGCACTTTTGGCCATCAGTTCGCTGGCGGCGGCACCTCCGACGCAAATTTTAACGGAGTTCCGCAGATTCGCGTTCCGAATCGCTTCCATCGTGTCCATGACCGACTTGTAGCATGTCGTCAAAAGCAGACTCATTCCGAGGACATGCGGGCGGTGAATGCGGATTCCCTCAATGAATTGCTCCGGTGAAACATCAACCCCCAAATCAATCACATTGAAACCGCTGCTTCGGAAAACCATTGCGGTGATGTCTTTGCCGATGTCATGAATATCGTGCTGAACCGTGCCGATAATAATCGTTTTCCGGGACGCCGCGTTGTCGTTTTCCGATGTCATCAGCGGCTGAAGTTTCAACATGACCTTTTTCATGATCATTCCGCCAAGCATCAGGTCTGGAATGAAAGCGTCGCCATGGTCGAAACGCTCCCCCAAAGCGATCATACCGGCATTGCAGACATCCACAATCACTTCCGCCGAAATGCCGCTGTCCAGCATTTCCTGAATTTTCTCCATGACAAACGGCTCGTCACAGTTTGCCATCGCGTCTTTAAGATTCTCACTCATTTGTCCGTGTCTCTCTGTTCCACTTTCGGGGACTCGCAAAATTGCTTTTCAATAACCGGTCATTCCAATCACATCAGACGGTCAACACACTGTCAAAACGACAGAAGACACTGCCACAGATAGTCGTAAGCTTCCGCGTCATTCTGCTCCCAGATGTTTTGGATCTGTTCCTCGTTTCCTTTGATTTCACCGTACCGCTGTTTCGCTTCCTCCCAGGAAAGACAGGTTCCCGGCGGACGCTTGCACTGCTTTTTCTCTTCCGACATTGCTTTACTCCTGTTTTAACGAAACTTCTTGTTTAATCACCCATGGCTCGGCTTGATTGGACTTGATCCTGACAGGATTCAATACTGCCCGAATTCACGGACGGCTTCGCACATCGTCCGGAGGTTTTCGATTTTCGTGTCGTCCTGCATGATGGCACTGGCGTCACAGATGTAACCGCCGTCCCCCGCGACGCCGTGAATCACCTTTTTGACATGTTCCCGTATATCCTCCGGTGTCCCGAAGGCAAGCAGATCGTTCGGAATTCCGCCGCTGAGACAAAACTTGTGACCGACCTCACGGTGAACCTCAAAAATGTCGCCGCGGTCCACATGGTAGATGATACTCTGTTCGGGAAGCTCTTTGATGTATTTCAAGTTGGGATTCCATGTCCCTTCCGCGTAAAAAAGAGTCTGGATTCCGTCTTTCCAAAGCTCGCAAATGATGTGCTTCAGCGGCGGCCAGAAAAACTTCTCAAACTGCGACGGCGACAAAAACGGCACACATCCCCGATGCAGCCACAATGCGACCGGAAGCTGTTTCGCCGGATCACTCGTCCGTTTGGCCACGTAAAGCAAGTGCGGTGTGAGAGCCTCACATGCCGCGGTCACTTTTTCCGGCTTCGTGAACATATCCATACAAAGGGCCCTGTAACCACGGAGTTTGTCGGCCAGAATGTCAAACGGCGACTTCAGTATTCCCGCGATAGCACAAGGTGTTCCCGTCTCGGAACGCAGACGGCTGATATGCGGTCCGTAAGCGTTAAAATAGTTTTTCATCGCCGCCATGCCGGAAAGAAGCGTGATATTGTTCGCGAACGTGTTCGGTTCGCCCGGCCCCTGAATGGTGTGCGTCACCCGCGGCAGCCAACGGTCGGCAAGAAACGCCGTCGGGTCTTCAATCAACTCGTCGTAATCCTCTTCCCGCATGTTCGCCCGATTTTCCGGCGGCTCAATATACTGAAAACCGGTCGTCGGCGGAATCTGAACTCCCGGCATGGCGTAATAGTTGAGTGCCGCGGATTGGACGAGTCCCGTCCAAACGTAAACCATGTTCGGCACGGTCGCGTCCCAGTCAAAATCGCGGCAGCACTTCAGCATGGCCTCAAACGCCAGATTGTAGTCCTGCGTAACATCCTGACAGGTCATACCGGCGTGCACCGCGGTCACCTCGGCGGCGAAAGGCCGGATCGGCACCATGTCCGGCTTGCCGTTGCGCATGGCCGTGAAATAACGGTTCATTTTCTGCTGATAAAGCGTTTCCATGTCAGACATTGATTTTCCTGGTTCTTCCTTTCGCAAAATACGGCAAATTTCAAAATACTGTAGCAATTATCGCAAAGAGAAACAGAAATGTCAATCAACCGGTTGAAAAATTTTCTTCCGGTTCAACGACCACGGCGGTTCCGTAACAGTACAGTTCACTGGCACCCTGGGTGATCGCACTGGTTGTAAAACGCACATTGACGACCGCATTGGCTCCAAGTTGTTCCGCCTGCTGGATCATGCGGTTCATTGCCTGCCAGCGGCTTTCGTTGAGAAGTTCCGTGTAACCGGAAAGTTCTCCGCCGACAAGTCCTTTCAGTCCAGCGGCGATGTCGCGTCCGAGATGCTTGGCCCGGACGGTACTCCCCTGAACAAGTCCAAGCGTCTTTTGGACCCGGTAACCGGCCAAATAATCCGTGTTGACAGTAATCATAACAGTTTCCTTTCATCAATCATTAAAAAAAGTTCTTCGTCGGGAATAAGACGCCAACGTAAAACGGCAACGTAATACTCCCTGCAAACCAGAAAATTCATGGCGTTACAAAAGACTCCCAGTGCGACAGCCGCAGCAATTCCTGTTACAAATAGACCAAAGAAAGCCGAAGTTCTGCCATATTTTTTTGTTTGGAAGGAATCGGTTGTTTTTTCTTCTGACATCTAATATTTCCGTGAAATAGTCCACTCAATCTGTTTTGGAAAAGGACGCCATGCACTTGAGCGTTTCCCAAAAAGTCACATTCCGGACAGGAAAACCGAGTGATTTCGTCTGTTCGTAAATCAAACGGGCGAGATTTTCCGCTGTCGGATTGGCTTCCATCAGGTAGATCGGTTCGCCGAGCTTTTCCAGAACTTCCACCGCCGGATCGGTTCGGGAAAGCAGCATTTTATGATCGAGATGTTCGTCAATCCAGCGTCCGACCGTCCGCTTCAATTCGCCGAAATCAAGAACCATGCCGCATTCGTCGAGCGTTTCCGACGCCAAGGTGATCTCGACCCTGCCGTTGTGACCGTGTAAATAGGCACATTTCCCGTTGTAGTTCCGCAAACGGTGTCCGTAACAAAAATGAAATTCGCGTGTGACCGTATACATGGGATACCGGAAGTTGCTTGAAATAATAAATCCTTCGAGGATGACGGACCGATTCCCGACTTCCCTGTTTAGTCTTTTGCGCGGCTGAGAAAAGCACCGTTACGGGTATCGACCTTGATGAGTTCCCCTTCCTCAAGGTATTCCGGCACCTGAACCGTGATACCGGTTTCCAGCGTTGCAGGCTTGGTGCGGCTCGTCGCGGAATTGCCCCGCACCGCCGGGTCGCACTGCGTCACCCGAAGTTCCACCGAGACAGGAATTTCCACCGCCACACATTCGTCATTGTAAATCAACACCCGAACCCCTTCAAGGTTTTCGGAAATATACTGCATCTCTTCACTGATGTCTTCGCGGCTCAGAGAATACTGATTATAGTCGAGTTGGTCGAGGAAAAAGCACTCGTTCGCATCGGCGTACATGAACTTCACCTCACGTTTGCGGAAGTCGGCATCCTTGAGAGCTTCCGTCCCTTTCAAGGTGATGTCCGCTTTTTGCCTGGTGATGAGATTTCTGGCACGGAATTTGTACAGTGTCGCAGCTCCTCTCGCCGACGGTGTTTGAACATTCACCGACTCAATAATACAAGGGGCTTCATTGTAAACCACGACATGACCACGTTTGATTTCTTTTGCATTCATTGGAACAGATGATTGTGTGTCAATCTAATTGTTAGTTCGTTTGGTAAATAGGATAACTTGAAGGGATTATAAAACGGTTCCGCTTGCAGGGTCAAATGCCGCACCGCGGCATAATTGCTGCACGAGTTTCAATATTTGAATCAGCGTGTTCGGATCAAGCCGTTCCGCCTGTTCAAAATCGTCCGGCGTTTCCGCGTCGCACTCCAAACTCAACTTTTGGATGAAGCTACTGTAACGCGGAAACGTGATTTTGGCAATTCCACCTTTTCCCGAAAGATGCGTTTTTTCCTGTTCCATCTGCTCGAAGTGGAGAATTTCGATTTTTGCATCGAAATTTAGTCCCCGTTCGATGCTTTTCAGTTCCCTCGGACTTCCGGTATGCTTTCGGAGTTCCTCGGCAAGGGCGTGAAATTCCCGCCGTACCGCTTCTCCTTCCTGATAAACAATATCCATCGCAGCGTTATCGTTTGGGGAAAGGACCGTCACGGCCTCCAGGAGACCTGCGTTGTTTTTCTGCAAGTTTTTGATTTCAAGGAGGTTGTGTGTTTTCTGAATTTCAGCGGCAAGACGGTCCACGCCCGGACGGTTCTCCGACGCAAGCATCACAAGATACGTCTCCCGCCAACAATACCGGCTATCCTCAAACAGTGACATCGTTTCCTCGCACATGATCATACTTGCCGCATAACGGGCGAAACATCCGAGGAGTATTATACCGGATTTCAATGAAAAATAATAGGTGTGATTTTTATCCGGCTGTTGAGGAAGCACTTGATTCTGTTATAATGCTGGAAATTCTACAAACTTTTTCCGCGAAAGGAACATTTTCCTCATGATTACCTACCTTGAAGGACGCCATTTTCCTGAAATTGATGGCAAAATCGTTATCGTTGTTGCAAAATTCAATAAAACCATCACCGACCGGCTTCTGGAAGGTGCGCTTGATGTCCTGAAGAAGGCCGGTGTCAGTGACTCCAATATCATCGTGGTCCGCGTGCCGGGAGCGTTTGAGATTCCTATGACGGCGAACCGCACCGCCCAGTTGTCGGACACCCTTGCCGTGATCTGTCTCGGAGCCGTTATCAAAGGGGAAACCACGCATGACCAGCATATCAACCGGGCTTTGAGCTGCGAGCTGATGAGTATCGGCTGCAAAACCGGAGTGCCGGTGATTTTCGGCGTCCTGACGTGTAACACGGTGGAACAGGCTCTGGCACGTTCCGCGCAAACGGACGAATCCGACAGGGATAAATCGGTTCAGCCGCATACCGGCAATAAAGGTGCCGACGCGGCGGAAGCGGCACTGGAAATGATTCATCTTCTTGCACAGATTCCCGATCCCGGTCCGGACCTCAGTGACATGGCCAACATGTTCATGCACACGCTTCTGGCAGGAAAAGAGCATCAGGAAGAGGATATTTTTGACAGCAATTTTGATTATGACGACGATGACGACGATGACGATGAGGAAGAAGACGAGGAGGAATTCGGTTGCGGGGCCCGCGGTTGTTCGTGTCACCTTCATTCCGAATTGCCTCCCAAGCCCCGTAAGACGAAAAAGGCGGTGAAGAAGTCAACCAAAAAGGCCGTGAAAAAAGCGGCGAAAAAGTCCGCAAAGAAATCCGTCAAGAAAAAAAGATGACTCACACTCAAGCCGGTTGACATTGCCTGTAAGAGCAGATCCATTCTCCCGACAAGGTTGCGGAGAGGGAAGCGAATGTTTGTTCCGTTACGGGAGGAACTTCGCGGCGGATGTCCGTCCGGAATTTCGGTGTCCGAGTTTCACCGCCGATCGTTTTGCGTGAAATCCTTATGTGTTTCCTTTATTTTACACAAGTTTAATCATCTTTACCTCCATGTTTTTTGAAGAAGACGATTTTTACGTTCCGACCTCAGGAAAGTTTGCCAACCGCAGCCGCGCAAGAGCGGCGGCATTTCAGATTCTTTATCAGGAGGAGTTGAATCCCCGGTCGTCGCAGAGCCGCTGGGTGGATACGTTTCTCGAACAGGAATTGCCCGACCACGAGGAGGTTCTCCGCTTTGCCCGGACGCTCATTGAAGGAGTCCGCAAAAATCAGCCCGAACTGGACAGACAGATTGCGGAACAGTCGCGGAACTGGTCGCTTTCGAGAATGTCGGTGACGGACCGAAACATTCTACGGCAGTCGCTTTATGAACTTTTATATCTTGAAACCCCGAAACCGGTGGTGATTTCCCAGGCGATAGAACTTGCGAGGAGTTTCGGTTCCAACGATTCCGCCGCATTCGTCAACGGGATCCTCGACCGTTTCAACAAGACAAAAGTGTCTCCGAATCAGGAAGAATAGCGTACTTCCACTGATCCGACCGGGCAGCGTGGCACGCGGCTCCGGTCGCGAGTCGCGACGGGCGGTTTGCCTCCCGGCTACGCAGTCGGGCAACGTGACGTTGCATCCAGTAGCCTCATGGTCACTACGTTCCATTCGGCCTTCGGTAGACAATCTTTTCCAACTACTTCCCTTTTTTTCCGCTCGTGGATTCCAGCGACCAACGGGAGCGGGTTTATGGCTCTCGGGACGGAAGTCCCATCCGGGCTAACGTTTATACGCAAATCCCAGTGGATAAATTTTAGTTGTATCGTATTTCAATTGGTCGGGAATGATTATCTTTGCAGAAAAAAAACAGAGATATATGAAAACAAGAGATCTATTGAATCGTTTTCCGGACAAACGTTTGGGAAAAAGGGGTTAGAGCGGATTCATTATTTACGCAGACAGTATCCATTGTGTTTGAAGTCGTTTTTGCCGTCGGTTGAAGAAAAAACTTTCTCGACCCGCATAGGAACTCTTGCAGCTTCCCCACATCGCGAATTTTTTCCCGACACAACAAACTTTTCAATATTCGAGAAACTCAGCTCAATCAGATCCAGGTCCGGACAATACGGTAAACAGCGTAACACACTGTATCACACTTACCTCCTTCCGGTCTATTCGAGACGGTCAGCTTCCGAATAATGATAAAATCCTCCGCGCATCATTATGGGCGAAGTGAAACAGTCCCGGCCAAAAGTCAGGCTTGAATGTCAAAAAGATTCCGCGATAAATTCGTGAGGCACGTAGAACTGTTGCATAGGTTTATTGACAACACGTCACAAACGTAACAATCGCTGTTATGTTTGACTGCGGAAATCATGAATCATTCAATCATTCATTCACTGCGTAGAATCAGGGCTTCCCACGAAGCGGACATCCGGGTGGATGTCTCCCATTGAGGCGGCTCGTTGAACCGGTTGAGTGTAATAAGTATAAGACTCCTGACCGGATCATCACGACGCGGAAGTCTTCCGTCCTGAAGTTTCTGCGGTCAAACATAACGGCAAGTTTCACTTGCGTTCACTGACGAGCACATTTTTGGTACGCAAAAACCGGGCACAGGGCGTTCGCGGCATTACGGAAAACACAGGAAAAACATGAGTGTCACTCAAAAATATGCCTCCGGCGGCGTTACAGTACCAGCGTCCACCAGAAAAACGCGACCGGTGCGGCGATAAGAAGCGAATCAAAAATGTCGAGGAAACCGCCGAATCCCGGTACGAGCGTCCCGGAATCTTTGATTTGTACGTCACGTTTAATCAGCGACCCCGCCAAATCGCCGAGTGCTCCGGCCAGCGCCACCGCAATTCCGTAACTGAACCATTCGATAAAATCCGTGTGCCGCGACATCAAAATGGTCAGCGAGAACCACGACCCGAACAGGGCGAACGCAAGTCCTCCCAATCCGCCTTCGATAGTTTTCTTCGGGCTGAGCTCCGGAGCCATTTTGTGACGTCCGAGCAGACGTCCGACGGTGTAGGCACCGATGTCATTCATTTTGACAATCATCACATACGACAACAGCTCGCCAATCCCGTAAACCATGCGGAGAAGGACCAGAAAACAGGCAAGAAGTCCCAGGTAGGCCATGGCAAAAACGGCCCCGGCCAGATTGATGGTGACACCGCCCGGCCGTTTGTACCGCCACATTTCTCCGGCGAACGCCACAAGGATTCCGCTTGCAAAGACGAGAACCATTCCCATACTCGCGCGGCCGGCCGCCCATTCCCAGTGCGTCGCGGCGTGTCCGGCGGAATCCAGACAGACCATGTAATCGTGACCGACGCAAATCACCCAACAACTGACCGTCATCAACAGCGTTCCGCCGTAAACGGTGAACCGCCGCGGATACAGCCCTCCGGCGTGCAACAGGTCGAGAAATTCCTTGCAGAGAAAAAACAGACAAACTCCGAACAACGGCAAAAGGACAATCCCCTTGATACAAAAGAGATTGTCAAGAATACACAACCCGATGAGCAGCAGCACCACAGGGACTCCAATGACCATCCGCCAAATCAGCATTTCCTTTTTTCCCTTAATTTTGTTGTGATGTCTTGTTGATTAAAGAGGAGACCCTGTTTTGTCTGTTTCACGTGAACCTGTTTAATCCGCCGAAACGCCGCTCTCTTTTGGCGAAAGCCCGAACCGCTTCCGCAAGGAGCACCTCATTGAATTCCGGCCAGCACTTCTCCGTGACCCATAATTCCGCGTAACTCAACTGCCAGAGGAGATAATTACTGAGCCGTTTTTCTCCGGCGGTACGAATCAACAAATCAGGGTCAGGCATTCCCTTTGTGTAAAGATACCCGGAAATGACCGTTTCGTCAATTTTTTCCTCAGAAATTTTTCCCGCCAAAACATCGGCGGCAATTTTTCGAACCGCATCGGTGATTTCCTGACGCGATCCGTAGTTGACCGCCAGACAAAGTGTCATCCCTGTATTTTTCGCAGTTTGCTCAATTGTCTCATCCATCGCGTTGAGTGTCTCCAGTGGAATCTTTTCACGTCTCCCGATCACTTGCAGTTTCACATTGTTTTTCATCAATGTGGAACGTTCCTCAATCATGTAGTGCCGCAGCAGTTCCATAAGAAAGCGGAGTTCCTCATCCGGACGCTTCCAATTTTCGCTCGAAAAACAATACAGCGTCAGTTGCGGAAGATTCCATCGGCAGCAAATCTCCGTGATTTCCCGAACAACGGCTGCTCCCCGGCGATGACCTTCCATCCGCGGAAGTCCCTGATTTTGTGCCCAGCGTCCGTTACCATCCATAATGACGGCAATATGTTTGGGCATTTTTTCCGGCAGTTCCATAAAAATTCCTATCTGTTTGATTTATTTGATTTAATTTCATTCATCTCATGAGTCTTCCATGAAGATAGACGTCAGGACCGACCGTTGTGACTTCCATTTTGGGAATTTCTACCGCCTCCAACATTTTTTCAAGCCCGATTCCTCCCAACGGTGTCACCGCATTTTCACCGCCGATGAGTTTGGGAGCAATAAAAATATGACACTCATCAATTAAACAGAAATCGAAAAGATGCCCCAACAATGTCCCGCCGCCTTCCATAAGAAGATTTGTCACCCCGCGATCCGCCAAATTTTGGAGAAGTTTCGTCATCCGCTGCGAATAGGAAATTTCCTCTAAAAGGAGAATTTCACACCCCATTTTTTTCAATTTACACGCATTAACATCATTCAAACCCGTACCGGCGGCAACAATCACCGGTATATCTTTTGCGGTTTGCGCAAGCTGACTTTCCGGCGGCAGTGACGCTTGAGAATCCCACACCACACGAAGCGGCATTCTCTGCGGTGCGTTTCCTTCCGGCAGCCGAACGGTGAGGAGCGGATCGTCGATTTTTGCGGTCCGCGAACCGACCATAACAGCGTCCATACGGCTGCGGATTTTATGTACGATTTCCCGCGACATTTCCGACGTGATCCATCGGCTCGAACCTGTTCGGGCGGCGATTTTTCCGTCGAGAGTCATCGCCCATTTCGCGTGAATCCAGGGACGCCGCTGCTGAGTCCGCATCAAATACGGGGCGTTCAACTCTGTCGCTTCGTCCGCCAGACAACCGAGTGAAACGTCCATTCCCGCAGCTTGAAGACGGGCGATTCCTCCGCCGTCAACAGGAGGAAACGGGTCACGCATCGCCGCGACAATCCGCCGGATTCCGGTTCGGAAAATCGCCTCGGTACAGGGAGGTGTTTTGCCGTAATGACAGCATGGCTCAAGAGTGACATAAAGCGTTGCATTGCCGGTTGATTCCGCGGATTCTGCGGCGGAACGAATCGCCTCCACTTCCGCGTGAGAACCGCCGAACGCCTTGTGGTATCCTTCACCGATGATCTTTCCATCGCGGACGATGACGCAACCAACCATCGGGTTCGGCTCGACAGCACCCTCGCCGCGTGAAGCAAGCTCCAATGCCCGCCGCATGAACCGAATATCATCTTCCGAAAAAACGCTCATTTTATCCATTTTTTCTACAGAGACATAAATTAAAAACGTAACGGTATGATTCCCCGTTCCAGACAAGTAAAACAAGGAGAGACATTTTAGCAAAAATTCACGGCAAATGAACATCCGGCGTAAAATGCCGTAAAATAATTGATCTTTCAAAAAAATCCGTTGTGTGGTAAAATCACAATAACGATTACAGTACAAGGAGGTATTTTGGTGTCCGTAAATCAAAAAAGGCAAAATTCGTTTTTTACCGCCGTTTCCAATGTTCTTCGCGGGATGATCGTCTTCACTGTTTTAATCAGTCTGCCGATTTTTGCAATTTTCTGGGACAAAATGCCGGAAGGAGTCCAAAAAGGGCTTAACCGGTTTCGTTATTTTGTGCATAACATCACAGAAGACACCACATCAAATGACGTGTCAGAAGTTCCGTTATCGGTTCCGTCACCCGTTGCATTGCCCTCCGCTGACAATACGGTGATGAATCGGACGGTAATGAATCCGTCTCCGGCGTTGACAACCGTTCTTCCTCAAAAAAAACCGCAACCTCTTGCAGCGATTCAACTTGTGTCCAATACTCAGTCGCAGTATGCGAATGCACTTCAATATGGACCGGAGACACAGTCCTCACAAAGTGCAGAAGTTGTACAGATCGAAATGGAGTTGCAACGGCTTGGAGCGAAAAACTGCCGATTGGAAAATTGGGGAAATGACGGGCTTTTCTACAGATATTCCTGTTTCGTTTCTCCAAGTCATGGTAACGAGCGGTTCCGGCGGTATTTTCAGGAAATCGCGTCGTCTCCGGCAGAAGCAATGAAAAAAGTACATGAGAGAGTCACTCTGTGGCAACAGGAATGGCGTTAAATGTCATGGAACAGGAAATTTACACAAAATAAATTGCAGGGGTTTTCACATCCCTTAGTGAAAAAAATTCCGGTTTTCTCGCTTCAAACACGAGATTGTGTTTGTGAGCATGATTTGTATTCCCCGGAAATTTTGTCTGAATCTGTTCCCGAACCGCAGCAGTTATGGGATGGAACACTCTCCGAAGAACAGCGTCTTGAAGCGGTGTTATTCCTTGCACAGGAACCGCTTACGGCAAAAAAACTGACACAGTTCGCCGATTTGAAGGATGGCCGCCAAGTGAGAAAATTGGTGAAAAATATCAATGAACGGTACGATTCCGCGTCACGGGCATTTCGAATTTATGAAATTGCAGGCGGATTTCAAATGCGAACCCGATCCCTGTTTGCTTCATGGCTTTGCCGGTTGCATGAAGTGCCGTTAGAAGTGCGTCTCAGTCAACCGGCCATGGAAACGCTCGCCGTCATCGCCTACAAACAGCCGGTTCTCCGCGCGACCATCGAAAAAATCCGCGGTGTGCAGTGTGCGGAACTGATCCGCCAATTGCTTGATCAGGATCTGGTGCGTATTTTAGGAAAGTCAGAGGAATTGGGAAAACCTTTTCTGTACGGCACGACAAAACATTTCCTCGAAGTTTTTGGACTGAACCATCTGGACGAGCTTCCTGATCGTAATTCCATGGCGGTTTTTTGAATTTTTGACTGGCTTTTTAACAAGTTAATGAGAGACATGTAAAACTTTTTGAAAATTTTTCTTCCTGAAAAACAGGAGGGTCGCTTGATGGAATCTCGGTTTATATGATATAATGCTCAAAGTGGCGGTTAGCTTACGCAGTATTTGTAAAACCGATCAAGTTCCGGAACGATCTTGACGAAATAGCAAAAACTGCCGTTGGCATGAACGGCATTTCAAAAATAGACTTTTTGTTAATCCCCTCAAATATGTAAAGGATATCAAAGTGAGCGTGACTAAATTGTTTGTCTCCGGCGTCTATGGTGTGAATAAAGACTTTGTTAAAAAGCGCACATTGCAATCTTCGAAAATGTTTCCTGTCATGATGAGCAATGACAGTGAAGACCTTGATGAAGAGGAATGGGAAGATGACGATGATGAAGACGAAGAATGGGAAGATGAAGACGAAGAATGGGATGATGATTGGGACGACGAAGAGGAAGACGAGGAAGATGAAGAGGAATGGGATGATGAAGACGAGGAAGAATGGGAAGAAGTAGAAGACGAAGAAGATGAGGAAGAAGATTGGGATGATGCCGACGAAGAAGATGAGGAAGATATCGAAGAAGAGTAAAATTTATATGAGTTGAATCTTTTCTGTGAAATAGATAAATTGATTTAATTGTGTGCGGGGAAGGGGGACAACAACCCTTTCTTCGTTTTTAAATGGACAACCGGAGTCCCAATGGCAAAGCGTCCCGATCATCGCGGCATTATTGATTTGCGTCCGATCCGCATGGAACGGTCGTTTCCAACGGCGGCACCGGGAAGTGTTTTACTCTCTGCGGGGGGGACAGTTGTTTTGTGTACGGCGAGTATCACGGAAAGTTTGCCTCCATGGATGAAAGCCGCAACGAAAGAGCAGGACACTGTTTCCGGTTGGCTTACTGCGGAATATCGGATGCACCCGGCCAGTACGAGTCCCCGTTCGGAACGGCGTGACCGTCCGGACGGCCGCGCAACGGAAATCCAGCGGCTCATCGGGCGGAGTCTTCGTGCCGTGGTCGATTTGGAACTTCTCGGGCCTCGTACTGTGGCAATTGATTGCGATGTTCTCAAAGCGGACGGCGGAACCCGGACATTGAGTATCACAGGAGCGTTCATTGCTCTTGTTGAGGCGGTCGTTTCGTGGAATGAAAATTCGCCTTATGAAATTCCGCTGCCGTTTCTCAAGGATTCCGTCGCGGCGGTCAGTGTCGGGATACTGGCGGGCGAACCGCGGATCGACCTTTGTTATCTCGAAGATGTTGACGCGGAAGTCGATATGAATGTTGTAATGACAGGCACGGGACGTTTCGTGGAAATTCAAGGCACCGGTGAAGAGGCCACATTTTCCGAGTCGGAATTGCACGAAATGCTCCGGCTGGCCAAACTTGGAATTTCCCGACTGACGCAGCTTCAAAAAGAGACACTCGGAACTCTCTGGCGGTTCGGATGATTTTTTCGTGATGCGCCGCAAAAGACGGGACGCGATGAATCTTCTGACCGTTTCGCTTCCCAAATTTCTGCCCGATGCGTTCTCTCATGTCGGATGGAATCTCATGGTATCTCTTTGTGCCGGTCCTGCGGCGGTTGCGGCAGGCGGAGGCGGTCAAAAAGTGGACTTGTTTGAGGACTGATTTCCCGGTATAATAAGAGAGTTTTGTGCCGATATTATCACAGAAAGGAATTGTATGAGGAATCACTGCCGTTTTTTTGCTGTTCTCGGACTGTTTTTTGCGATGTCCCCTTTAGCGGCGGAGACGACGGATTCCCCCCCGCGTGTCTTTTACCCGTGTACGACCTTTTATGCCTGCCGTGCCGAACTATGGGAAAAATCCGGACCGTTGATGTATGGTTTTATCGGAAATCCCGACCCGGAACATCCCCTTCCCGAGGATGTCGCTAGGGATTGGCCGATTATCGGAGGAACATTCACCGACGGCGACGAACTGTACGGAATCGTTGTATTGTTTCTGGATTCACCGCGGATTGACGAGGAGAAATTCAAAAGGCAACTGCTGGCCAATACCTTTTTTGAGTCGTTTTTCCCCGACAGACAGGTGGCGATTCATCATGGGAATCCTTTTCATATTCCCGAGGGTCCGCGCGGAGTCGCTATCGTGATTTCTGAAAAAGCGGTTGATTTTTTGTCACTGAAAAACATGACAAATGAAGAGCCCGCGGACTATTTGATTCAAATGATTGGGGAACTGTTCGCGCAAAGAAAAGATTACATTGAATCGCGAAGTTATGTCGGAATGCTTCGCGAGTTCCCCGAACCTCAACTTTATCCGGTATTGCCGCCGGAAAACATGACAAGTGAAAAGCTCTCTGCGTATTTGATTCAAATGATTGGGGAACCGTTCGCGCAAAGAAAAGATTACATTGAGTCGCGATGTTATGCCGGAATACTTCACGAGTTCCCCGAACATCAACTTTATCCGGTATTGCCGCCGGAAACGGAAAATGAAGGTACCTTTCTTCGGAAGGTTCGTGAATATCGTGCCGGACACAATGACATTGACAAGATAAACGCGACTTTTTGGGGACTCAAGTGGACGGAAACGGACATCGAATTGGTATGGGACCGTTTCGTCGAAGAAGGAACTCCGGCAGCCGAAACCTATCGAAACCGGAATACCGGCAAGCCGTTTCAATTGGGAGGTTTTTTCGATGAAGACACTTCCGGCGGAGCGTTTCGTCTGTATCCCAAAGACATTTCGGAAGACAAATTTTTCCTGCAATGCGGAACGACGATCATTCCCACGGAAGAGAGAGAGGAAGATGACCGCATTTATACGATGCGGATAGGTTTCTTGTTCAGCAAGACTCCGTCGCAAGAGTATAACCCTATCGTTGAAGAAGGGATATTTGTTTTGAACACTGTTTACCAGCCGGAAAATCTTCCCGAAGAAAAAGGGGTTCCCGACGCGGAAACGATGGATGAAATCAATCATGACTTTGTGGAGAGTTTCCACCCGTTGATTCAGAACATCGTTTCCCAATCCGCGGAAATGGAACAAGACGCACCATTGGATTTCGCAGTGAAACAGCAGGGAGACATTTTTCTCGCGGCCTGTGCGTTGCCGCCGGGCGGAAAACCTATCGACTGGAAGCTGGCGGAAAACATCATTCCTGCAGTGAGAAAGATGTTTGAACACACACCCAATCCCTATAAGAATAAAGATCCAAAAGAACAATCGGAGGTCTTGGAATCCTGGATCATTTCTCTGTTTTCCCTCTCCGAAAATGGCGAAAACCGCGACGGCATGGATTTTTCGGAGTTTTTCATCAACATTGGCGAACAATCGGCTCATGTGGTGTTCGGATACAAACCGGACCTCCTTTGTGCCGCCGCCACGATCGGAGAATTTGACGAAACCGCCAAACAGTTTCGTGACGAATCGCACACATTCGAGGAAATGGTCGGTCTGCTGCAAGAGTGTATTGAGGCGTCGCAACGATTGGAAACGGAGAAAATGCCTGTCCCGCAAATTGTTTATCAGCATAAAATCGACGGTCGTGACAACCGTGACATCCTGTTAACGAACGAAACCGCAGAGGGACATACGAAATACACACTGACCGTCACCGGTGAGGCGATTGGTCCGGCGATACAGATTGCGAAAATGTTCCTGCCGTCACCGCGGTAGGCCGGCTTTGTTTACAAGATGATAATGATGCGTTCACAGACATCACACACACTGCGTTTAGAAAGACAACAATGACATACGAATCGAAAGAGTTCCTGAAAAAGATCATTCAGACACCGAGTCCGTCCGGATTTGAAGAGGACATCCAGGCGGTTGTCCGGGAATACATGAAACCGCATGCAAGCCTGATCAAAACAGATGTTCACGGGAATGTGACCGCCGTAAAAAACCCGGATGCACCGTTCCGCGTGATGCTGGCCGGTCACTGCGACCAGATCGGACTGCTGGTCAACTACATTGACGCCGAAGGGTTCCTTTACGTTTTACCGCTCGGCGGCTGGGACACTCAACAGCTTGTCGGTCAGCGGGTACTGCTCTGGACGGAGTCGGGGCCGATTCCGGGGGTTATCGGAAAAAAGCCGATTCATCTCCTCAACGAGGAAGAACGCAAAAAGGTTCCCAAAATACAGGATTTGTGGATTGACATCGGTGCCGCTGACAAAGAGGAAGCCGAGAAACTCGTGACCGTCGGCACACCGGCGACGCTGGAACTGGAATACCGCGAACTTCAGAACGGCATGTTCGCCGCGCCCGCCGCGGACGACAAGACCGGCATGTGGGTTGTTATGGAAGCGTTGAAACGGGCGGAAACTTCCAAGCTGAACTGCGGCGTTTATGCGGTGTCAACGGTCCAGGAGGAAGTCGGCCTCCGCGGCAGTAAAACGAGTGTGTTCGGGATTGATCCTTCTATCGGAATTGCGGTTGATGTGACGTTTTCCACGGATTGCCCGACCATCGAGAAAAAACAGAACGGTGAAGTCAAACTCGGCGGCGGACCGGTCCTTTCACGCGGCCCGAACATGAACAACAAGCTGGTCAATCATTTGATCCGTGTGGCGAAAGAGCATGAAATCCCGTATCAGATTTGTGCCGAAAACCGTATCACCGGAACAGACGCCAACCCGATTCAGGTGAACCGCTCCGGTGTGGCGACGGCTCTGATCAGCATTCCGAACCGCTACATGCACTCGCCGGTCGAGGTGGTTTCGTTTAAAGACCTTGATGCCGCGGCGAATCTGATTGCCCGGTTTTTGGAGTCGCTCGACACTACAGAGGATTTCATCCCCGGCAGCATATCCGGTTCATTGTAATTCACACAAACCTTGAGCGTGTACGCTGTTTCGTCCGGCTTCATCCGTATTGTGCAAAACCTGTTTTGCAGGATTTTTCCAATCAGTTCCGTGCAACAAAAAACGGCGGGAATTTTTATTGCCGACGTCAGTAAAATTTCCGCTTATCGAGTGCTTGTGAACTGCGGGGTGCAAATGTCAACAGGAGTGTAACCGGCATAGTCCGGCATGATGAATGCGTCTTGATTGAGTTGGGTCACATTGAACTGGACATTTCCGAGGTCGAGCCGGACGTGAAATGTTTCACTGGATGTTACGAACGTCATTTGCACCGACCGCGGATAAATGATATTTGTGGTCGGGTCGGCCTTGTGTTCCGGCGATTCCGCAATCGCTACGATCTGATTGTTCGGTCCGTACAATGTTTGTGAAAGCACGCACGCAGTGTTCCGGTCAATGACGGTGCGTTTTTTGAAGACGCCGCCCGGAGTGGTCCGCGTCGTCTGAATCACATAAGGACCGTTTCCCGACGCCCGCGGCAGAAGTTCGTGCTGTTCGGAGCCGTCCATTTTAAAGTTGACGATTCCCATGGATTCAATGAGCCAATCCGGGTCAATCGGAATGAGATTTCGGGCAGGACACGTCGGATATTGGGCGTGGCGGCAGTAGTACATCGCGTTGTCCATCCCCGACTTGCCCCAAATCCAGAACAGCTCCTCATTACTTCCGAGGTCGAAGAGCGGTCCTGTGACGGCGGTGCTTCCCATGGCGCGAAATTTCCGGCTGCGTTCAAAAGCCAGTGAACAGTTGGAAATCGGAATCGGCGAATTATTGATGTGAATGGTTGCGTTATTCGTCACGAAATTTTTCATCTGGAGGCTGTTTGCATTCACTGCGTTGACAATTTCCATCGGCTGCGGCGAGTCCGACAATACAGTAGGGAGCGTCGGCGTCGTTTTTCGCCACAGGAAATGATTAAGACCGCACCCACCGCCGGGCGAAATCAAAATGATGATTAGAAAAAGGCAACGGAATTTCATGCTTTTGACCTGTTTTGTCTGGATTCCAATATTTCTCGGATCATAACAATCTTTTGTGTGAAAAAAAATGTCAAAATCATGATTTTCCGCAAAATTGACAGGAATGATTCCGTGGATAAAATAATAGAAAGAAATGTTGTCAGATTCCTTTATTTCAGGTACAGGAAATTTTATGAGTGACGCAAATCCCGAAAGGCCCGAAAGGAAAGAAGAGTGGCTGAATGATCAGTGGAAGTCTCAAGTCAAAGGGGACGAACCTCATGACGAATCGCCTCAAATACCTGATGAGAAAGAACTTCAGAAACATGACGTTCCGTTGCCGGCGCCGACGCTGATTTCGCTGGCTTCGGGAATTGCCGCTCAAGCGATGGTTTCCATGGGGGTCTTTCCGAATCCGATGTTGGGCAAACCGTGTATGCTTTTGAACCAGGCCAAGCATCTGGTGGATACTGTTGAAATGCTTTTTGAAAAGACAAAAGGGAATCAAACATCGGAAGAAACGAAAACACTGGAAAATGTGCTCCACGAGCTGCGGATGCTTTTTGTCGCGGCACAGAACGAAAAAAACCGCCGTAGTGCGGAATGAAAATTCCACTTTTTTACAGAAAAATCAGGAGAAACCATGAGTCGAAAAATCTGTGTGTTGTCCGCATTTTTGATGATTTCCTCTATAGGAATCGTTTTGGCCCAGGAAAAGTCCGCCGTTTCGCTGAATGACATTATCGACAAAGATGCTCAAGCGGTGGTTTTGGGAGACGGTTACAAATTTTGCGAAGGGCCTGCCGCCGATGCCGTCGGGAATGTCTATTTTTCCGATGGAGGTAACGATACGATTCATTTTTACGCCTATGGTCAGCCGGTTCGTGTTTTTGCCGGCAACTGCACCGACGCCAACGGCATGATGTTCAATCACAAGGGAGAGCTGATTTCCGTCGAAGGCGGTTTGCGGCGAATCGTTGCGTTTGACATTCGCACGAAAGAGAAACGGGTCTTGGCGGACCAAATTGACGGCACGAAATTCAACGAGCCAAACGATGTGACCGTGGATTTCGAGGACGGCTTTTACTTCACAGACCCTTACTACAAACACAGAAATCAGGGGGCACTCATGAAGGAAGATGTCTACTATGTTTCCAGTACAGGAAATGTGACACGGGTTTCCACTGTTTGCAAGCGTCCCAACGGTATATTGCTTACCGCCGACTGTAAAACCCTTTACGTCGCGGACAACGGTTCTTCGAAGATCTACCGATATGATGTCGCCGGTCCGGGAAAGCTGGAAAACGAAACCGTTTTCATTACCGACGCTCCCGGAGGCGACGGCATGACCCTTGACGCAAAAGACAATCTGTACATCAGTTGCGGCGGAAACGGTATTCTGGTGTACGACAAAACCGGCAAACGGATCGGCGTAATAGGAAAAGAGTTTGGAATTCCCTATGCGTCGAATTGTGTGTTCGGCGGACCGGGATTTTCCGTACTCTACGTCACTTCCATCGGCAAGTTTTTCGGTATCCCAATGAAAGTGAAAGGACAACTTTCGCCGTGTGCCGATCTCATCAAACCGTAATCGTCACGGAATGAGGAAGTCCCGGATGGATGTTTTTCCCGTCGAAACACTCCGTCCGAGACTTACACTTCACCTGTTACGCTTCTTCCCAGCATTTGCGGAGATACTCGACGGATTTGGGCACTTCGGTCTCTTTGTCGCCGTTGACGCCGCACTCGTAACCGATAAAACCGGCATAACCGATGTACTTCAGACCCCGCATCGCCTTGACATGAGAGTGATTATCCTGACCGGGAAGCTGACGTTTTGTCCCGTTTCCGAGGTGAACATGCTTGACGAACTCACCGCCGGCAATCAACGCAGCCATGTCGTCCGGTTCCTCAAGATACATGTGATACGTGTCGGGATTGACGCCGACGCCCGGCACTCCGGCGTCTTTGCAAATGGCCGCGGCATCACTGACCTGACGCAAAAACCACGCTTCATAACGGCGAAGCGGTTCCAGATTGATACTGGTCTTGTGTTCCGCCGCGAACGGTCCCAGTTCTTTGAGCATTTCCACTGTCAACTCGCGAATCCGCCAATTGGGACGGTCCGGTTTACCTGTTGCCGGAACATACACAACTCCATTGGCACCAAGGGCACCGGCACGTTCAATTTGAACTTTCAGTTCGTCGAAACCCTGTTTGCGTTTTTCCGGGTCTTCATCGGTGAGCTTATTGCCGAACGAACCGATACAAATTGATGCGATCAGAAGTCCGGCATCATCGGCACGTTTCTTCCAATCCAGATAATCATCACCCAAGCCGCCGATTTCAAATGCTTCAAAGCCGTGGGATTTCATCCATTTCAGTTTGTCTTCCGTACTGTTGCCGGGAATGATTCCAAGCTGACTGCACATTCGGAATTCGGCTTTGGACCGCCGGTCTCCGGGAAAGGGGGCGGAAGCGGTCACGGGTGTCAAGGCGGCGGAAGCAGAGGAAGCGGTCATCACGGAACCGGCAAGGACTCCGCTCGTCAGAAAATCACGTCGTTTCATGAAAAAACTCCTGTGGAAAAAAGGACATTTCGGTTCATCATCGCATTTTGCGACTTTTTCACATTACTCCCATGAATTATACAGAATTTCGACCGCTCAAACAAGTCTGCCGCGAAAAAAGATAAAATTCATTCCCCCCCTTTGATTTGACATTTGAGGGTTCGTTCGCCGCGGATTTCACGGGCAACAATCCGAATCGGTTTGCCGGTGAGTTCGCGTCCGTTCTCGATAAAATACGTGTTTTCACGGTGTCCGGTTCCCTGTTTGGAAATGATGATCCGCTGAATCGGACGGTCGGGAGCATACATCGAACATGAAAAACTGACTTCATCGGCACTGTTATTCGTAAAGGTCTGATAAATTTCCAGTTGACCGCGGCGGTTCAAACGGGAAACGGCTTCAATGGTGATTTCGTTCGTGCCGACCTGAATTTCCTGATACACGCTGAAATGCTGCTCCTCCCAGTCTTCAAGAAAAACATTCATCTCCAACATACCGGAGCCGCTCATCGCGGAAGGGGTTAACATCAATGAGATGTTTTCCTCGTGCGTCTCGCCGGGTAAAATGGAAAAATGAAAATCTTCCGGCTCCACCAAAATTCCTTCAGGAGGCTGGATTCCTATTTTACCGAAAACCGTCACCGGAAAAGGATTCGTGATCGTGATTTTGTCGGGATGTTTGACACTGTATTTTTCCGGGAGGATTCCATTTTGCAATCGGGTGTTTTGCCGGATTTTTGTGATTTTCGGCTCGGCGTCCGTCACGAAAACCGGAATCTGTCCCGCGTTCACCGTCTGATGAAATTCCGTAAACGGTGCCGGAATTTCTTTTCCCCAAACATCCATGAGTTTTGCCCGGCTGCCGAAATTCATCATTTCCTGAACCGGAGCATTGTTCCAGATCATGTAAACATCTCCCAGCCCTTTCGGGTCGGAGAAGCAGAAATTCCGGCTCCCTTTTGGCATTCCGATGGACGGCACGGGAATTTTTCCGCCGATGAGCGTCGCGGTGGTTCGCCACGGAAGAAACAATTCCGTCGGCGTTTGGTCCTCTTGATACAATCCTGACTGATTATTGATAGGCATGGAAAAAAACGCGGCCTCCGCTCCCTGTTTTCGAACGGTTCCCATCCGCAAAACCAGATCGGTCACCCTTTCCGTCAGCGGATAACGGTCCGATGGCAAGGGGGTCATGTCGGGAAAACAGCGGAAATCCGAAATGGGCACCACGTCGAGATAGTATTCCAAATCCTCCCATGTGAGCGGAAAATCATTCGTCAATGAGACAAAATTTTTACGGTTTCCGGTCTGTTTTTGAGAAAGTTCATTCGGTAAAGGATGCATCCAGTCCCAGGGAACTCCCAACGTGACATCCAAACCGCTTTGATCCAATTGCTGTTGAAAGTCGCCGATAAACCGGTCAAAGATTCCTGATTTCTGGATGGAGCGGTCGTGGTCTTCTCCCAACTGCCAGTCCGTAATAATCATTCCCAAATTGAGAAGGTTCCTTTCAAGGGAAGGGTACCACACGGAAAACGGCAGTGAAAAAATGCCGGCCGCACCGTCATTTTGCTTCACCATGGTCGTAATCTCTTGCGGAGGGTGACTCAAAACACCAATCGGCCGAATCCGTCGGTCCGCCAGCCAGGTACAAAAGTCGATGATTTCCGCAATATCCGTTTGTTTGGAATCCTTCGGGAGCCAGACCGGAATTTTGATTTGTCTCGCCCCGCTTTTTTCGATCATCGGTTTGAGAGTTTTGAGTTCCGCAAGACTCCACTTTCCCGGAAATGAAAGCCCGAACATTCCTGCGGGATCGGAAGGAAGCGGACCAAGAATCACAAACGATGTTTCGCCGAAAGCGTCTGTTGAAATCTTTCCTGAAGCGGGAACCGTTGCCGGGACGGAAACTCTCAAACGGTAATACCCTGCCGACGGTTGAAAGGGGATTTCCCAGTGAAACGCGAAATGAACGGCTTCAGGAGCATCTTCCCGGGGCACACCGGTTTTTTGCGGCGAAAGCGAATGCGGAACCTCCTTTTTTTGCGGAATAAGTGTTTGCTTCTCCGAAACCAGTTCTTCTCCGAAAGGATTGAAAAGTGAAATCGTCGCCGGATCGCCGGAAGGAGAAACCATCGAAACCGTACCGTCAATCACAACAGACACGGAAGGGTCGAGTGTATTCCATGGACCGGGGGGTTGAAACTGAACTGTCGGCTGTTCGGAAATCTGCACTTGGGAAAACGCGACCGTACCGCGGACATCCTGTTCGTCGTCAAACGGCGTAACATGCAATCCCAGGACAACACCGCGGGAATCAGAATGACTGGCAATTAATGGCGGCGTCACAAGCTGATACCAGCCGTTTGTGTTGCCGACAGGTTCGGAAAACACGGTTTGGAGAATCATTCCTGTTTCATCCAGCAACGAAAGGGAAATAAAGGTTTTATCATGCGTCAGATCATTCGCAAAAACCGAGACCCCCGCGGAATACGTCATGTTACGGCAAACGGCGAGTTGAGGGGAAAAAACGGCGGCACTTCCCCGTTGAATCCGTATCCGGTAAAACTGGTTTCCCATGAGAGAACGTTGATGAACGATTCCCATTTCGAGATATTGCGGATATCCGGCTCCCTGATAACGCCGCCAGCCGTCCGGCTGATCGTTTTTGTTGAGATCATGTTCCGGTCCGAAGATTGTACGGAAAATCGCTCCCGTCGGTGACATTCTCGCCATGGTGTCGGTGGTGATCCGGTCCAGCGGCATCACCGGTTTTCCCGTTGGTTCTGCTTCCGGGGAATCGGCTCCCCTTACGGCAATCCCGCCGATTCCAAGACAGATCACGACACTCACAAGACGGAAAATATCCATACGAATTTATCCTTTCTCTATCGTTCCTTCAATCAGTATTTGCCCTGTCTCCGTTTTGACGGACTCGGCAAGGATTTTCTTTCCTTTGGGTGCGGGAATGTCCCACATCACCTTGACAGCGACATCACCGCTTTCGTTGACATTCTGATAACGTATCTTTTTGCGGTCCAGCGTTTCCGTAAGCAGACGAAGAACCGTTTTTCGGCTAAGCGGATAAACACCGAGTTTTGCCGAACGCAGACGCAGCACAAATTGATTCGGTTCCGCAACGGTGACGGAAAATTTCAGATGAACCGCACCTTTCCAATTTCCATACTCTGTCATCGCAACAAGTTCAATGACGTTTCCCTGAATGCGGAGACAGGGAGAGTGAAACTCTTTGGTAAACAGACTTTCCTTGCCGTTCACGGCACTTGTCGAGAGCCATGCGTTCATTTCCTCCTCTGTCAACATCAACTGCCAGGGAGTGTCCTGCGTCTGAAAATGGGAGTAAAGATTCAGCGACTTACGGACAGCGGAGTCGTTCCGGTCGAGTTTCTTTTCCCGCGGCACCGACATCCATTGACGGTAAAATCCCGGTGTTCTCCGGGCGGCAAGAACAAGAAGAAAAATCACCAAAAGAAGAATCCATCCGATAAGGACTCCCATCCCGAAGAGCTTTTTTCGTTTTTGAAAGAAAAATTCCTTTTTTCGGATCATGGCACTGCCTTTTACTGGTTCTGTTCCATTATTACAGCCAACATAAAATTGAACTTGTCCGGTGAACCGCCGGTGTTCCGTATTCCGCTCAGAAGATGAAATTCTGACCGGCATTAAGGCAGTTTCGCGGATCACCTCCCATGTGCCGGATGCCGTTCACTGTGATGATCCGTCCGCGAGGCGTGCGGACCAGAAGCTCACTCCGCAGCAGAAACGGCTCGACTTCATCAATGAGCGTATCCGCCGCAACATTCATTGTGTGAGCCACCGCTTCGACACCGACCGGACCGCCCTGAAAAACGCGGAGAATCGTGTCGAGGTATTTACGGTCCTGGGCATCAAGCCCGACAATATCGACTCCTGCCATTTCGAGAGCTTTTTTCGCAATATCCAAAGTAATACGGCCGTCCTCACGAGCGTCCGTGTAATCACGTACCCAACGGAGTCTGTTATTGGCCAGTCTCGGGGTTCCGCGGCTCCGCGATGCGATTTCATGGGACGCCTCATTCGTAATTTCGACATTCAGCTTGTCGGAATTACGGTGGATAATCTCGGAAAGCTCCTCATTCGTGTAAAAATCAAGGTGTTCCCGCATTTGAAAACGGTCACGCAACGGTGCCGAAATCAGTCCCGTCCGCGTGGTCGCTCCAATCAGCGTGAACGGCTTGAGATGGATATTCAGCGTGCGTGCGTTGACCCCTTCGCCGAGTGTCAGATCAATCCGAAAATCCTCCATGGCCGGATACAAAAATTCCTCGACCGCTTTCTGCATCCGGTGAATTTCGTCGATGAAAAGCACCGACCCTTCCTCGGCATTTGTCAGATACGGCACCAGATCTTTCGGCGCACGAAGCGTCGCCCCGTTTCCGATCTGAAAAGGGACCCCCAGTTCCCGCGGAATGCACATGGCAAAGGTCGTTTTTCCCAGTCCCGGCGGACCGTCGAAAAGGATATGTCCGAGCGGTTCCTTTCGTTTTCGTGCCGCCTGAATCGCGATTTCAATCCGGTCATAGACATCCCGTTGGCCGACCATTTCGAACATCCGCTGCGGACGAAGCGCACGTTCCTCGTCAAGAGTCAGTTCGACCTTGTTTTCCGGGGGCATTTCCGGCGGCTCAACATCGGGGCCGAATATCGCTTCTCTTGGCACTATTTTATCACCTTAATCTCACCGTTCATTAAAATCATTTTGCCTGAAAGAGGAAAAGCGGTTCACTCATTCCTCCTCAAAAAAGTCATAATCCATCCGCTTGATTTCATAAGACGCAACGGTGGTAACTCCCAAATTGTAGTCAATCATCAATTGCATCAATTCCGTACCATCAATCAATACTATTTTCGTATCATTATGGGGTTGGTATTTCCTCGCGTCCTCCGTAAATGTGGAAGTGGTAATGAAAACACCTTTTTTTGCCCCATGACCCGCAAGTGCCCCAACAAATTTTTGGATTTCAGGACGGCCAATCGAAGAATCTTTCCAACGTTTGGCCTGAAGATAAACGACATCAAGACCGAGTTTGTCTTCCTTGATAATACCGTCAATTCCACCGTCTCCCGACTGTCCCACCGCTTTTCCTGCATCTTCCATTGAACCGCCGTACCCCATCCGCACAAGGAGTTTGACCACAAGACGTTCGAAGAAATCCGATTTTTTGGCATGAATTTGACTCAGTAATTCATCTGCCAGTGCCTGACGCAATATTTCATAATTCTCATCAATCACTTCTTCCGGTGCCGCAGCTTTTTCATCACCGTCAATTGCCGCATTCTCGTTTTCATTCTTTTTTCCAGAAACAATGTATTCAGAAAATCTCTTCAAGTATTTAATATCGATGGAGTCCGGTTTTTCTTTGAGAATATCCAAACCTCTTTTTGTGATTTTGACGTATCCTTTCTCCGGTGTTTCAATCACTGAAACTCTTTTAAAATAAGAACGAACCCAATCAACATTATTTCCGAATCTCTTTCCACCGCTTTTCAACCGCTCGTTTTTTTCCGCTTCGGTTAATTGAAAGTGTTCTGCCAATGTTTCTTTGATGTCACTGGCCTTGTGAAGTTTATTATCTCCAATAATTTTCAGAAAAGGCAAAAAACATTCTTGAAATTCCGGTACCGGCATAAAAGTAATCCTTAATGAGATAACCGTCTTGGTATCGTAATAAAATCTAATACATTTTGTGCCGATACCCCTGACGGTGTGCGGTTAAACATGTTGAAACGCCATTCAACCGTTCTTTCGGGCAAAGTCGAGCATGAAATCACGTAAGGCCAGAACGCCTTCTTCCGGCATGGCGTTATAAATCGACGCACGGCAGCCGCCGACACTTCGGTGACCGGAAAGCTGCGTCAGGTGATGCGTTTTTGCCCCGTCAAGGAACTTTTTCGTCAGTTCCTCCGACGGCAGCACAAACGGCACATTCATCATGGAACGGTACTCCTTGTCCGCGTGTCCCCGGTAAAAACCATGGGAACGGTCAATCACATCGTAGAGATATTTCGCTTTTTCCGCGTTCCGCTGCTCCATTTTTTCAAGTCCGCCGATGTGGTCGAGAAGCCATTCCGTCACGAGTTTGACCATGTAAACCGCAAAACACGGAGGCGTGTTGACCATGGAACGTCCGTCGCTGAGGACTTTGTAGTTGAGCATTTTCGGGAGTTCCTTCGGCGACCGCTCCACGAGATCGTCACGTATTATCACAATCGTCACACCGGCGGGGCCTGCATTTTTCTGGGCGCAAGCGAAGTAAATCCCGAATCGGGAGATGTCAACAGAACGGCTGAAAATATCGGACGAAGCGTCGCACACGAGCGGGATGTCACCGGTGTCGGGATATTCCCGCCACTGCACGCCCTGGATGGTTTCGTTGGAACAGGTGTAACAGTAAGCGGCCTCCGGATTCCCCGTGTATTCCTCCGGCTTCGGCTTCCGTCTGAAACCGGATTCCGCTCCGTCCCAGAGGATGTTGGTCTCTCCCTGCGTTTTCGCCTCGCCGAGAGCCGTCTTGCTCCAGGTGCCGGAAATGAGGTAGTCGGCTTTTTTTCCGGTGTTTTTGAGGAAATTCATCGGAATCATCGCGAACTGGAGGAGTGCCCCGCCCTGCAGAAAAAGGATTCGGTAGTTATCAGGAACATTCAGCAGTTTACGGATGTTGGTCTCGGTTTGGATGATGATTTCGTCGAACGGCCTGGCACGGTGACTGACTTCCAGCACGGAACAGCCGGCATCGGGGAGACAAAGCAGCTCTTCCTGAGCTTTGCGCAACACAGAAAGCGGTAAAACAGCGGGTCCGGCGGAAAAATTGTAAACACGTTCTTGCATGGCAACGTCTTTTCGTAGAGGTAAAGGGTGGACAAACTTTGACGGAAACGGATGTTTATTATATCCGAATAAGGTCTTGTCTTAAATGGGGTGGTGCGTATGCGGAAAAATATTGTTTTATCTGATTGTGTAAGATGGCCTGTGATTCGAAAATGGTCAATGGGGGATATTGCCATAATCCTCAAAAGCAACGAAAATAGATCTTGGGTGATTGGGATTCTGAAAACGGAGAAGAACGGAGAAGAGACGGGTGGGATTTTTTACGGAACATTTTTCGATACTTCCGGTCATGGGGGCGACGCTTCTTCTTTCGATGTTTTTCTCGATGTGCGAGACGACGTTTTTCACGCTTTCCCCCGCCGAACGCCGACGCATGAAACACGGCAACCGTTTTCAGCGGCTCGCGGTACGGCTGGCGGAAAATTCGGAAGCGATTTTGCCGGCGATTCTCTTTTGGAACCTGTCGGTGAATCTCCTCACTTTTGCCCTGTCGACGATTCTGAGTTTGCAGCTTCAAAAAGCGAACCATCCGACGCAGGCAGGTCTTGCGGCCGTTACGGTATTGGTCATTGTGGTGGTGTTTTGCGAAATTCTCCCGAAGAATCTCGGCGTTCTGTTTCCGCGATTTTTTGCGATACTGCTTGCGCCGCCTCTTTCATTTGCGGTACGGCTGGCAAAACCGATTCTCCCGTTTCTCAACGGGGTCAACATTTTGACGCGGCGGCTCTTTTTTCCGAATTTTCAGCCGGAACCGTTTCTTCAAATCAGTGATCTCGAAAAACTGGTGGAACTTTCGCAAAAAGACGCCACACTCCTTAAGCGGGAACAGCGTGTGCTGCAAAGCATTGTCCATCTTTCCGAAGTCACCGCGGAAGAACTGATGCGTCCGCGGAAAATGCTGAAGCTCTACAAACCGCCGCTCACCTTTGCGGCACTGCTCAAGGAACCGCCGGCCGGGGATTATATTTTCATCACCGAGCCGGACACGGATGAAATCGCCGCCGCCGTTTCCCTCCGTCACTATAAGATTCCTCCTGACACGGCGGATCAGGACACGGCGGTCTGGGAGGCCAATACCGTTCCGGTGGTGTATGTTCCGTGGTCAATGAAGCTGGCCGGCGTGCTGGAAGTTCTGCAAAAGCAACACCGCGACATCGCCGCTGTACTCAACGAATACGGGGAGACCGTCGGTGTCATTTCGATTCAAGACTTGACGTATTTCCTTTTTGCGATGGTTCCAAGCCGGACACGTTTGCTGCTGAAGCGTTCCTCACTTCGGAAAACAGGTCCCGGTCACTGGCAGGTTTCGGGAATCACGAATCTTCGGCGTCTGAAACGCTATTTTGCACTGGCTTCGCTGCCGCCGTGTGACGCGCTGACCGTCGCGGGGGTCCTCCAGGAGGAACTGCAGCGGATGCCGGAAACCGGTGATGTGTGTTGCTGGGGACCGTTTCAGATGACCGTACTGGACCAGTCGCAGGAAGAAGGCATGAAGGTGGACATCCAACTGAAAAAGGAGGTCCGGGCATAAATGGCAACGGCTCTGATTTTACTTGTTCTCGGCTTTGTTCACAGTGCCGTGTTCAGCGGCACGGAAACCGGATACTACCGTGTTTCGCGCATTCGGATTCTGGTGGACGCCGTTTCGGGAAAACGTGCGGCGAAGATGATTCTTTGGCTTATCAATCGTCCGTCGGTGTTCATCGCAACGATTCTGATCGGGAACAACATCGCCAACAATATCGTTTCGACGGGCGGAATCCTTCTTGTGCAAACCTTTTTTGTCACCGGAAACCACACCGGCGACATCATGGCGACCGTGTTACTGACACCGTTTCTTTTTGTGTTGGGAGAAATGTTCCCGAAATATCTGGCACTTCACGCCCCTTACCAATTTCTGCGGCGGGTCTGTCCGTTGTTTTTGCTCTACGTGATTCTTTTTCTGCCTGCTTCGATGCTGATCGGGTTTTTCAACCGGATGCTTTCTTCGCTTCTGCATGGAAAACACGAGGAATGGCGGATGATTCTCGCCCGAAAGGAACTGTCCCGCGGTTTTGACGAAGGGGAATACGCCGGAGTCTTGTTCTCCGTGCAGCGGGAGTTGACGAAAAATGTTTTTGCGGCGGCGCGTCAGTCGATCCGTCCGTTTGCCAGACCGCTTGACGCCTTCCCGCGTCTTACGCAGAGCATGCCGCCGGAGACGCTCCTTGCCGAAGCGAAAAAACACGGACTTTGCGAGTTTCCGGTCTTTTCCGAAAATCCTCTTGACGAGCCAGTCGGTTATCTCAGAACATTTGAACTTCAGCTTGCCGCCGTCCGGGCGAAAGACAAGCCGGTGCCGCTTCCGATTCGCTCTTTGGAATCTTTTGAGGAGTCGCATTCTCCGCTGAATGCGTTGCTGCTTTTCCAGTCCACCGGGGAATCGCTTGCGTGTCTGGAATCCGAGGACGGTGAAATCACGGGCTTGATTTCGGTCTCGGAACTGCGAAAAACGATGTTTTCGACAGAGAGTTTTCCCCCGCCAACCAACGCGAGGGCATTGGATCCCTGATGGGACTGCCGTCCCGAGAGTCACGAACCCGCTCCTGATGGTCGCTGGTATCAACCGGCGGAAAACGTTTTCATTTGGTATCCAGTGGGAGAGATTTTCTAACTGGCGGCGAACCGCCAACGTAGCACGTTGGATCGGTCGCGAGCCGCGACGGGCGGTATGCCCCCCAGCCTTTTCAAGGCGGTCGGTTTCAGTAGTTATTCTCTTCACGTTGTTCCGCTTGCCAATTCCAGCGACCAACGCTGTGGTTCTCGGGACGGTAGTCCCTTCTGCGGTGAAGCGGCCTACCGCTGCACGCCGGAGGCATTTCTTTTTAGTGGCTTTTGCGGAGAGTGAAGGGAATTGGGAAGAAAGCAGTCAGGGTTATCTCAATATTCTCTTATGAAACTCTTTCGTCATAAGACTTTAAAAGGGATGTCTGCCGACCGGTCAAACGTGCCGTTTGATCGCAATATCGCAAGCGGTTGGAAACATTGTTTCGCCAGTTGATACCAGTGAGCAACGCGAACGGATTCGTGGTTTTCTGGACGGAAGTCCCGGCCGGGATACAACGTCCGCACGTTGGCGGGGCTGCCGTTTTGCAGAGAGCGAAGTGAATGTTTGACCCGTTGAGGGACTATCTATTTTAGTCCCCGTAACAAGTCAGCATTTATTTGTACTCTTCAAGATTAACACTCAGACCGGTTTGTTTTCCGGCAACGTCAATTTTTAGCGGAGTGGTGTCGGTTTTTGTCAGCTTCGGGGGAATCATTTTGGGAAGGGCAGCCTGCCTGTTTTTCATTTGTTTTGTGTATTCATTCAGTTGGGGTTGAGTCATGGCGTGCCGCTCCTCCTCGGTTTTAGTATGTTCCACAAAGGGCTCTTTCACAAGAATGACTTTGTAAGTTCCTTCGGGAACGCCGGGTTTCGAGTAACTTGCATAAGTTGTTCTGACCTGACAGACTCCGGTAGAGTCCGTTTTGCCGAAAAAGACAATGCTGTCAACCGGCGTGACCGGTTTCAGGGAGACTTCCACATCGGCAACGGGTGTCGTTCCCCGAAGAACAATGATCTGACACGGAACAACTTTGGGAAAACCTTTCGGCGAGTCCGAACAACCGCAGAATGAAAGGGATAACAAACACGTCAACAAAACAAAAAAACGTTCAGGCATCAAAAGTTTCCTTTTCCGAAAAAAAAATAAGCAAATCGGGACGGACATAAAAAGTACCCCGATGATGTCCGTCCTTTTGTAAAAATTTTGCGGTATTCGCCCCGTTACGGGTCTTACAAACCCCCGGCACTTTCACCGCCCGCAATCGTTCCGTAAGCTCCCCAGACGCCGAACGGACTTGATCCGGCAAATTCATGTTCTGATTTGGGGTAAGTGTTATCATCCGGTTTTCCTTGTTTTGCCCAAGTGGTATTATCAAAATCAATGTCCTGATTCGATCCCCAGTTCACTGTGTCGGAAACGAACTGAACAGAACCGTCAACCAGTCCGCCATTGGCACCGCCGGTGTGATGACTGCTTGCACTCATGATGCCATAATACCAACCTGATTGGTTAAAACTGCTGGCAGTCGCATTTCCTGAGGGGGAGTTCGGGGGAAGAATGGTGTGAAATCCGGTGATGGTACAGTTCCCTTCCGCATAATTCTGTCCGCGTCCAAACTGAGTGACGCTGTAACTTGAGGCATAAACACTGCGGTTTTGGGGATCAATGCGGCTTAAAAGAGCGGACGGAACTTTGGAGTCAATCTGGACAATTCCTCCTTTGACATTCCGGCTGTTTGTTCCGCTGGTGGTTACCGCTTCGGAAAACGCAATGGTATTGAACGTTCCATCCGTGATACCTCCGAAAGTCCTGAAACGCGGCATCTCTTTTCGTGAGGGGCCGTACAGCGGTCCGCTGAAGAAACCGCGGTTATTCGGAGTGGACTGATCACATCCCTGGATCGCATCGGCATAACATCCCATGTAATTGGTGCGGGTGGAATTATTCCGGTCCGTAAAAGGAATTTTGACGTTGGAATCCGAAGGACAGGCAAGATACGAAATGGACGCATTGTACGCCCCGCTGGTATTTGCTTGTGCATCGGGAAAACCGCTTGCTTGAATGCGCTCATAAAGAGCATTCTGTTCCGCATACGGCAACATCGCGACATGGAAACTGATCCAGCCCCAGCCTGTTCCGAATCCGCATTTTGACGCGGGAAAAGCACCATTGGCATCGTGATAAGTGTGCAACGCCAAAGAAATTTGTTTGAGATGGTTGGTACACTGCATCCGCCTTGCGGCTTCGCGGGCGGCTTGAACCGCAGGTAAAAGAAGAGCAATCAAAATACCGATGATTGCAATCACCACAAGACGCTTCACAACGGTGAAAGCCTTATTATAACGACACAGACAGCCCCCCCCCCCCCCTATTTTAACATTTTCTAACAGCTTTTTCATAAAAAACTCCTCACAAAGTAAATTTGATTGTAAAATCGTAACATCAGAGATTCATATTAATCAAAAGAGAAAGAAAAGTCAAGAGCCAAAAAAAGAAAAAGAGAAAAATTTTTTGACCGTTCCCTGTTTTTGACTCCTCCATTTTTCTGTGACGGTTGTTTTTTGCTGTGAAATGCGTTATTCTAAAGAAAATGTCAGTAAACAATTGTTTTCTCCATGAATTGTCAAAGTATCCAATCAATCGTTACTCAATTCGATTAAGGAAAAAATCATGAAATTTTCACGCCGTCAATT
>JAISQK010000275.1 GCA_031274255.1 Planctomycetaceae bacterium
GATTACAATTGGTTTTTATTCCAATAAGATACGTATCAGATTTCGAGTGACAAAACGGGAAAGAGTATGACGATTTTGGACTCCGTGGGGAACACTCCGCTTTTACCGCTTTTTGAGGAACGTGACGGTGCGCGGATTTTTGCAAAGGCTGAATTTCTCAACCCCAGCGGCTCCATCAAAGACCGTGCCGCAAGGGCGATGATTCTCGAAGGGATCCGCACGGGAAAACTGACGGAGGAAAAAGCGTTACTCGACGCCACGAGCGGCAATACCGGTGTGGCCTACGCCATGTTCGGGGCGGTACTCGGGTACAGGGTGGTGCTTTGTATGCCGGCCAACGCCAATCGGGAACGCAAACGGGTGCTCAAGGCGTATCATGCGGAAATCATCGCGACGAATCCGCTGGAAAGTTCCGATGGGGCACTGCTGACGGCGAGAAAACTGGCGGCGGAAAATCCTGACAGATATTTTTATCCCGACCAATATAATAATGACGAAAACTGGCGGGCGCATTATCATGGAACCGCTTTGGAAATCTGGGAGCAAACAGGACATAAGGTCACGCATTTTGTGGCAGGCATGGGAACATCGGGGACATTTACCGGGACGGCGAGGCGGCTCAAGGAATTGAATCCGGCGATTCAAACCGTACCGATGCAGCCGGCGTCGCCGTTGCATGGTCTTGAGGGAATGAAGCATATGGCAACGACGATTTTGCCCGGCTTTTACGACACGGCATTGTTCGACGGACAAATAGACGTTACCACCGAGGAGGCTCGGGCCATGACCCGCGAGCTGGCACGGCGCGGACTTTTTGTCGGTATCAGTTCCGGGGCGAATGCTCTTGCGGCGGTCAAACTGGCCGAAACACTTTCTACCGATGCGGTGGTCGTGACGGTTTTATGCGACAGCGGTTTTCGGTATTTGAGTGACGAATTGTGGGACTAGAATGTTCGGAAAGCGTGCCGTTTCACCGCACATCGCAAGCAGAGAGAAGGATGATCCACTGAAAACCGACCGCCTCGAAGAAACTACTGAAAGGTAATCCATAGTCCAACGTGCTGCGTTGGCGGCACAATGTCATTTGATATGAAATACAAGTACTTTCGATGATAATATTGACACAACAACAGATTGCGGAAATCAACCGTCATGCCGAAGCGGAATATCCGAACGAATGCTGCGGAGCCGTTCTGGGACAGTTGGAACACGGCGGCAAAAAAACCGCACACCGTATTATCCCGATTTCCAACAGGCGTGAGGCGGAAGCGAAACACAACCGGTTTTTGATTCTGCCGAACGAGTTTTTACAATGTGAAAAAACCGCGAGACAAGCGGGGCTGGAAATCATCGGCTTTTATCATTCGCATCCGGACCATCCGGCGGAACCGTCGGCGTATGATCTGGATCAGGCGTGGCCGGTTTATTCATATGTGATTGTCGCGGTGGCCGAAGGATGTGCCGGCAACATGACCAGTTGGGAATTACAAAACGACCGTACCCGATTCAGAGAAGAATCCATCATCAAGGAATCAGACCCGTAATGAGGCGAACTTCCGTTTCATTCTCCGCAAAATCATAAGCTACCCCTGTTTTTGACCGAAAATTTCAACCTGCATGAGGATAAAAAATGTCCATAACGATTCAGCTTCCGACCGCACTTCGCACCTTCACCGACGGTTTGTCCGAGATTCATGTTGAGGCCGCTGATGTTGACGGAGCACTCCGCCAACTGACCGCTCAATACGCCGACCTGAAACGTCACCTGTTCGATGAAGAAGACCGTCTGCGGAGTTTCGTCAACGTGTATGTGAATGAAGACGACATCCGTTCCGTGAACGGTATCGAAACGACCGTCAAGCCCGGCGACACCATTTTGCTGATTCCCGCCATCGCAGGAGGCCGTAACATGTAGAGAGTTGACTTTTTTCCATTGATCACCTATAATCTTGTTATGATTTCAGTACACATAAAAAGAGCGTCAAAAGGCAGATGACTCGTCGCTCCAGAACGATAAAGTCAGGAATCAAAACAGTATCATGGTGAATAAATACGAGTACACTCAAATCAATAATCAATTGAAGGAGGTCAAAATGTCAATTTCGTTACGATTTAAGATCAATCAGAACGTTGTTAAAAAGATGAATTCGTTCGCTTGTTGCGTGCGGTTCGTGCGGATGTTTTTTGTTGGGATCTGTTTTGTTGCTGCTTGCGCGGCTTCGGCAAATGCAGGGTCTCCGCTTTACGAAGCTATAAAAAAAGGCGACTTCAAACTCGTCAAAAGTCTCGTTGAAAAAGGTGCCGACGTGAACGAGAAAATCGGAAACTACGGCACGCCTCTTGTACTAGCTCTTGATTGTCGCAAATTTGACATCGCCAAGTTCCTTGTCGAAAAGGGTGCCGATGTCAATGGAAAAGTTGAAGTCACTTTCAGCGAAGTCATTGATGATCCTAATGCGGAACCGGACTCCTACGCCACAATCACCGTTACGAAAACAAAAAAAATCTATTTCGCTCCGCTTAAGAGTGCCGCCAATACCGGCAATCTTGAAATGGTAAAGTACCTCGTTGAGAGGGGGGCAGATGTCAATCTTGCCTACTGTGATACCGGTTCTACTCCTCTTCATTCGGCGGTACGAAAAGGTCCGCTTGAAGTTGTCAGATATCTTGTTGAAAAAGG
>JAISQK010000279.1 GCA_031274255.1 Planctomycetaceae bacterium
CTCTTGACTTTTTGGGTCGACTGTCGATAATTGTTCCTTGTCGGACGCATCGTTCTTACTCCTGAAAAAAGGTTGAGGTTTGTGATACAACCATTCTACAGAAAAGAACTTGCGACCGGCAATACTAATTGAGAAAATTACAAACTACTGATTTTGCTTAAATGGTTTATTCACAAACTTATCAATGAGGAAAATGAAATGTTTTATAAATCCGTTAAATTGTCGACGTTGGTACTGTGTCTATGTCAATGCGTCAGTATTTTTGCTCAAGACCATTCTTCTGATGTTTCAAAAGCCGATGTAGAAAAACTTTTTATGTCTGTACTCCGAAACAGAGAACAAATAACCAGCGGTCAAATGGAAATAAATTACACTTATTCCAGTGTAAGAGATGAAAAACCAATGGGAAAAATCACCCGTCAATTGCAAATTGCTTTTGATAAAGACAGGAGACGGATTGACAGAACTTCTACTTATCAGACTGGTCTTGTTATTGATGATATTGGCTGTATCGGGTGTTATCAACCGGAACTAATATTGCATTACAGTAATCAATTAGAAAAAGGTGTGGATAAAAGCGAATTAGTCCGACAAAAAGTTATCACTTTTTATGATACTTCACAATTGGAAAATGATCTGGCATTGAAAATGTGGAAAAAAGATTTTGGTTCAAAATTCCAATATTTGGTTGTTTTTTTAAATTACAGTCATCCTAATGACGAACAGGTTGTTGCGGCAAAAGAAAGATGGTGGAATCTTACATTAAATTCCGAGGTGATTTGGGAACTTAGTAAAATTACATTAACTCAGGAAAATTATAATGGAGTTTTATGTAAAAAAGTTTCTTTTTATACGCCCCTTGATGACGGGATAATGACACAAGAATATTGGATTTCGGAAACACAGGGAAATTCCATTCGTAAAATTGTTCATATCAGCGATATGATTGAAGAGAGTGATTATGACGAGATACTTGAAGTTGATGTCGCACAGGAATCAAATACCGGCATTTGGTATCCTTCGTCATGGAAATATGAACGTAATAACGATCATAAACCGCGTACTCGGGAAGAAGGGGCTGTCAAAAATGTTGTCTTTAATAAACCGCTTCCCGAACATCTTTTTAAAATGAAAACGATTTCCATTATTCCTAAAGGAACCCGCGTTATCTGGTCGGCAAAATCTGTTCCTCCGCCTGACGAGGGAAAACTGATCTGGGATGGAGAAAATATCATTTCATCCGGTAAATACGGGTTGAAACTGATCAATGAAAAAAAGAATGGTTCACGGGTTGTAAGAATCATCCTTGTCAATGTTATTGGTCTTTCGGCAATTGCCGCCTCTATTTTTTTTCGCCGTTATAGAAAATTAAAATAATGAAATTTAAATTTTATTCAACGTGATAATTTTTAACGAAAACATTTATGAAAAAATACTGAAAAATGGAAAATCTTTTTATGGATCGGAAAAAACAAGTACTAGGCTTCTTTTTCGTATTTTTTACAATATCTGTTGTTTCTTTGATATTACTTGCTTCCAGTTATTATTTCGAAGAAAAAACGAATGAACATCAGCCTGTTTCCTGTCTTGTCGTCGAACCCAAGATTCTTGATTTTCACGAAGTGAAAGAAGAAATTTGTGAGGGAGTTGTTCATTTGATTAACAAATCAGATAAAAAAATCAATCTTCTTTTTACGGAAAGTACCTGTTCATGCAGTTCCGCTCAATTACCTGTTACAGAATTACAACCCAATGAAAAGATTTCATTAAATTGTACTCTTAAAACAACAGGCAAGAAAGGTCTCACCGGTGGAATAATTCTTGTTGCCTATAAACCGGAAGGACATGAAGCCGATGCTCAACCATCTTATGTTCCGGTACAATTAAAGGCAAAAGTCATACACTCAGGAGAGTGTTTACCTAAATAGAGATAACGCTGTTTCCTGAAGCAGTGAGAACTGGTATTGCTTTAGTTTCCTCGTGGCAGCTGGATGCTTTTCAACAAAAATGGCTCCGCGGGAAAAAAAAGAAGAGCCGGAATTGCAGTAAAACGGAATAATGGTGTCTGATGATGGAATTACGGAACAAACTCTTGCAAATCGCCGCACTTTCAGTAGAACCGGACTCACTGCCGGAAGCATTCGATAAGACGGCTGTCTGCCTGTTGAACAGGTGTCGGCTGGTCATTGGTAAGGAAGTTTTCCGCCTTCAAGAGGTCGAATTTTACTTTTCCTCGGAACATTACGGTCATGTCGATCCTTATTCGCACAGTAATCTTTTCCGAAACTGTGTACGTCAGGGGGAATTTGCCGTGTGGTACTTCCATCGTTTCAAGTCGGCGGCAACTTATCCGCGGCAAAAATTCCGGGGGCTTGATCTCACCATAGGTAATAAGGATAATGATGTTTTCGGCGGAATTTTACTGCGGACAATCCAAAGCGAATCCCTGACCATTGACGGTCCTGGAAAAATCGTCTCGCATCTCGAAACTGTTCTCGGTGTTACGGAAATCGAACGTTTGGCGGCAGCGTCCGGTGAAACAGGATTCCATCCGATGGAACCGCTGAAAATCGAAGCGACAGAGAGTCGGAATTTGACGGTTTTCAAGTCCCGGCGTGTCCTTCCGAAACCGAATCGACCGGAAAAAAACGCCTGGTTTGATAAAAAACTGCGGTACTATATTGACACGGAAATCGAAGTCGTGCAAAATGATAAGGAATAAAATGTCAATTTATGGGAAAATTCCTGTTGTTTTTTGACCTTTCCTCTTGAACGGAACGAAGAGAGGGTTATTCTTGATAGAATAGATACGAGTTGAAATGTTTGTGGAGGAACGGAGTAAAATGAATGTCCGGCAATGGTAATGATGACATTCCTGAAAGGTTTGTCAGGAAAAAAAAAGAATACGAAGTTGATAAGCTTTTCCGTGCGCTCGTGAAGATTGAAGGAAGCGACCTTCATTTGAAAGTGGACCGTCCGCCTTACATCCGGCATCGCGGGGAACTGAAGCCGCTGGACCGGGGACCGATTGACGCGGAAGAGATGACACGGCTCCTCTTTCCGATGATGGACGAGCGGAACCGTAAAATTTACAACGACACCGGCGGCGCCGACTTCGCTCATGTGACGAATGTGGACGGAATCAACTGGCGTTTCCGCGTGAATGTGTTGACCCAGATGGGGGAAATGGGAATGGTCGCCCGGCGGATCAATAATAAGATTCCGCGTCTGGAAGACCTCCACATGCCGGCGACGCTGTACAACCTTTGCAAGTATTCGCAAGGGATGATTCTCCTTGCCGGGATAACCGGTTCCGGTAAAAGCACGACGATTGCGTCCATGCTGAACTGGGTGAATCAGAACTACCGGAAACACATTCTGACACTGGAAGACCCTGTCGAATTTGTGTTTACGGAAGACAAGTGTTTGATCAATCAACGGGAAATCGGACAGGATGTGGTCGACTTCGGTATCGGGATGAAGCATGCGGTCCGTGAAGACCCGGATGTGATGCTCGTCGGCGAAATGCGCGACCGTGAAACGTTTGAGACAGCGATTCACGCGGCGGAGACAGGTCACTTGGTGTTCGGAACGATTCACGCGTCAAGTTCCTCCAGTACCATCGGCCGTATTCTCGACCTTTTCCCGCAAAACATGCACCAGGCGATCCGCAGTGCGTTGGGATTTAACATGAAAGGAATCGTGGCGCAAAAACTGCTGCCGTCGATTCTTCCCGGCGTGCAGCGTGTGCCGACCTGTGAAATCATGACGTTCAACCCGACCGTCCGCAAACTTGTGCTGGAAGGTCATGACGAAAAACTGGGAGACGCCATCCGTATCAGTGCCCTGGAAGGGATGCAGGACTTCACGATGAGTCTTAAAAATCTCGTTCAGGCGAAGAAAATTGACCGTGCCACAGCGTTCGAGGTTGCACCAAGTATCGAATCGCTGAAAATGGCCCTTAAAGGTATTGAAGTGAAAGAGCCAGGTATCCTTTGATGATGAGACGATTTGCTTCCGTTTTGTGTTTGACTTTTCTGACCGTTTTGTTCGCCGGGGAAATTTCCGAACATCTTCCCGGGACGGCTTCCGGTCATTCGCTTTTCGCCAAAGAAAAAGAGAAAGAAGAGTTGACTCCCAAACAAATACAAAATCGTGACCTTTTCCTCAAGATGGGGGAAGAGGCGGAAAAAAACGGCTGGTACGGCACCGGACACTATTTCAGCATCACGAAAGTGGTGATTTGGCTGATTCTGATTTGGTCGTGGGTCGGCATGATCGACTGGATGAACCGTGACGCCGAATTTTACAGGAATAAAAAGCGTCCCGTCTGGAATACGGTGAATTGTGCCTTGCTGGTGGTACTGGGCGGATTCACGACGGCGTTTCTCCCGATTTTTTGGGTCTCGCTGGGTATGGACATTGCCGGATTTATGGTACCGCTTTGGATATACTCGTCCATCCGTAACAAGCCGCTTCCGCCGCATGAACGTGTGTTGACGCCTGCTCATCTGAAATTTTTCCTTGCAATCTGTTTCAAAAAGCTCTTCAAAGTCAAAGTTGAAACCAGAGAACTTCAGCCTTATGAGATCGGACCGCCGATTGAATTGGGAGCCGCCGGAAAGAACATTCCCGAAAGCGATCTTACCGGAAGACTCATCCTTGCCCGAAATCATGAAGGATTCAATGAATTTCGTTTCGTTCTGGCGGACGCCATCATCAAACGCGCCGATGCCGTGATGTTTGATTATGGTGAAGTGGAAACGAAAATCCGCTTTCAGATTGACGGTGTGTGGCATTCGGCGAAGTCCCTGCCGAGAGAGGTTTCCGATCAGATGTGTATCGCGTCGAAGATTCTTTGCGGCATGGACCCGAAACAACGGCGTCAGAAGCAGCAGGGGAATTTCACGGCCGCTTTCGAGAAAAAGCGGAAGTTCGACGCAACGTATATTTGTCAGGGAGTGCCGACCGGGGAACGCGCCCTTGTTCAATTCCAGACCAAAAAGATTCCGTTTAAAACCTACGCGGATTTGGGAATCGACGGCAAAGAGGAAGCCAAAATTCGTGAAGTCATCAACACGGAACAGGGAATGGCCATTTTTTCCGCACCGCCGGGAAACGGACTCCGCAGTTCGCTGGACGTGTTCCTTTTTTCCGCCGACCGGTTCACGCGGGAGTTTGTCACTGTCGAGGACGAACAGAACCGTTATCAGGAGATCGAAAATGTTGCGATGACGATTTACGATTCCTTCAAAGGGGACGACCTTTTGAAAACCCTTAAAGACGTATTCTTTAAGGAGCCGCAGGTCTTTATTTTGCGAGACATCGGCAATAAGGACATCCTGGAACTCTGCTGTAACGAAGTGGACAATGGACGTCTGATTGTCACGACGGACCGGGCGAAAGATGCGGCGGAAACCTTGTACAATTTCCTGCAAAAAGGAGTCTCGCCGCAATTGTTTGCCTCGAAGATCAGTTATATTGTGACACAGCGGCTTGCAAGACGGCTTTGTGTCGAATGTAAAGAGGCGTTTCAGCCGGCACCGGTACTGCTTCAGAAATTGGGGCTTCCGCCGGGAGCCGTCAAAGAACTTTACCGTGTCCGTTCGGCGCCGCAGGAAGGCGAAAAACGCAAGCCGTGTCTGAAGTGTGAAGACCTCGGTTATTTCGGAAGAACGGCGATTGTCGAAGTGTTGGAAATCAACGACGCCATCCGTAAAGCCTTGATGACATCTCCGACACTTCCGCAGCTTCAGCAGGCGATTCAAAAGACCGGTCACAAAGGGTTCGTGCCGTCTGCGGTGATGCAGGTGGTCCGCGGCGTCACCTCGGTAGAGGAAATGATGCGTGTGCTGAAAATGTAGAATGTTTTATCGGTCGGCATGTTCGACGCTGAAGGCATAAAGCGGACGGACGTTGTCAAAACAACCCCAATGTATTCAACAGACTTTTTATCTTCGGAAACCTAATTATGAAAGATGCACTGATAGGAATTGATGCCAATAAAGCGATTTTCGCGGCGGCGTGGCTGGCTGTGATTTTTCGTAATCTGGCGGTGATCGGATTCTTCGGTTACCGCTGGAAAGAAGGGCTTTGGGGAAACATCCTCGTTGCGTTCAATATGATGTTCTCCACGATTTTCACGCTCAATTACTGGGAAGTCGCCGCCAAAATGCTTGCCAAATCCGTACCGGCAGGACTCTTTTTCTGGGACGCCGTTGCGTTTGCCGTGTTGTTCATTGTGACCTTCATCATCCTGACAATCATCACCGACAAACTTTCACGGGTGGTGGTCGCTTTTCCGCCGCTGGTGGAGAGAATCGGTAACGGACTTGTCCTCGGTTTCATCACCGGTATGATGATTTTGCCGCTTTACTTTGTTTTTCTTGAGATTTCGCCGGTTGCACCGATTCCTGTGGCATCCGCACGCGAAAAAAAGGAAACAGACCGGGCGGAAAGAGTCGGTTTTTATCCGGAGGATGTGTTTTTTTACGGTCCCTACCGCTTTATGTCGTCCGGGTCGCTGAGTTGTCTTAAAGGAACAAATTCATTCGATCCTGACAAGGATTTTGTCGTTCGTCATACATGCCGCCGCTGCATGATGTTCAAAAATCTCTGGGAGAAAGGCAAGTCCGCCTATACGCCTACAGCGGAGAAGCCGCTTTCCTTCCTTGATTAGCCGGTAACCGATTCATGATTTTCATTAAGGAGGAGTTCAGAATGTCCGATTCAGAAAAAGTTCAGGAAAAGAATCCGCAAAACACCGCCGCAGGTTCCTTTTTCAGCAAAAGCTGGAAAGCGGCTTCCGAGAGTCAATCGGTCGCAGAATATCGGTCTGTCAGTCTTTCCGCGATCATTTCACTGGTACTGGGAATACTTTCCGTAACCTTTCTTTTTCACTGGGGGTTCTTTTTTGTTCCGATTCTGGCATTTTTTTTCGCCGTACTGGCACTGGTCCGGTTCCGGTTTACCGGTGAAATGCTTTGGGGACACTGGATGCCGCCGATTGCCATGTTTTTGGCCCTCTTTTTTACGGCGTTTCACTACACAATGTGGTTTTGCTTCGATAGAATCCTCATGACCCAGGCCCGTCAGTTCGCACCGTTGGTCTTTGACGCTTTAAAAGAGGACGACCTTCCGCGATACTTGGAACTGCAAAGACTCCGTTTTCAACGGCAGAAAACGGTTTCCAGTATTGAGGAACGCTGGAAGCCGCTCGGCAAAAGCGAAGAAGAGGCGGAGTCCATTGACATGCTGACCAAGGAGACATTGCTTCGTACTTTGATTGCACTGGGAGACAAAGCCGATGTCACTTTTTACAAGTCCGGCGGCGTTTCTCACGACACTTCCGATTATGTTTCGCTCATTTACGCGGTCACCTATCCCAACGGTACCGGTGAAAAGGAAACCTTTTTCGTTAAAGTCTTTTTGCAGCGCATTCTTGATGAAGTCACCGAACAAGGGGTTACTGTCGTGCGTGCCGGATGGAAATTCAATTCTCTCAAAGGGCCGATTCTCCCTAAAGAATTCGGCGGAAACGACGGACTGGAAAATAACGGACGGTGACCATTGATGGCGGTTCAACCGTACAGACTTCGGTAAATTCAACACAACCGCTATATTTGTCCGTACAAGTTTCTGCAATACAAAAAACCATGGATTTTGACTCCGGTTCCAGTCACGCGGCTCAGACATAATCTATACTGAATATATTATAGATAATAAAATGTCGTGTAAGACCTTATAGACTCAAGCGGGTTGAATTTTCCGTAAGAGCAAAATGGAGTAGTCCGTCCGGCAAGACTGCGGTTTTGTTGAAAGCGGAAGGAAAGTTTAACCCGTTACAGGTCTATTTGATTTACGGAATGTCCTGTCAAGGGCAAAGGTTCTGGAACAAGAAGAGTCAAAATGTCCGTCAACATTCAAGAAACACCGGCCACAGGTACCATCGTTGATGTCAACCGCGACCTTGCGGCTCTGCTGAAACAAGAGCAGCTTCCGGCAATGCCGCACAGTGCCTTGTCGATTTTGCAGTTGGACAGTGATCTGACAAAAGTGAACATCCATGACATTGTTCATCCGATTGAGGCCGATCCGGGACTGGCGGCACAGGTGTTGAAGTTCCTGAACTCGGCGTTTTTCGGATTTCAGAATCATATTACGAACATCAAACAGGGAATCGCTCTGGCGGGTTTCCGTATCGTCAAAAACTTTGTCCTCTGGAAAGCGGTGTTCAGTCTGATGCCCAGGACGGAATCCACCGTATTTAACATCAAACAGCTCTGGCAGGATTCTCTGCGGCGGGCTCTTTTTGCAAAACAAATCGCGCAAGGATTGCGTGCAACGGATTCCGACCTTGCTTTTATCGGTGCGCTGCTTCAGGACATGGCGATCCCGCTTTTACTGAAAAGAAAGCCGCAGGTTTACAGCGACCTTCTTCTGAAACTTCAAAACGAACCGGAAAAGCGGCTTTCCCGGCTTGAATCGGAAAAACTTGGTTGGAATCATGCCGTCGCTGCCGGGGTCATGTGCCGCATTTGGAAAATTCCGGACGACCTGGCCTCGTTGATTGCCAATCATATCATCATTGAGCCGTTTTTGAGCGACATCGGAAAAAACGCCTCACAAATTTCCGTGTCGCTTTCCGCGTTTTTACCGTCCGTGACCGGCAAAAAGTGGAACGAACAGGAAGCGTTGATGTATTACACCGACAAAATTTTTCCGAACAAACCGACCTTGATTCCTGACTTTTTCGATCTGGCCGACCGTGAGTACACACAATACGCGAACATCCTGCAAATTTCGCAGCCGTCGAAAAAATTGACGGATTATCTCGGAAAGTGATTTTCCTTTTTCTGTTGCCCAATCCTGATGTGTGTCACGATTTTTGCCGTCACTTCGTCAATGGACATGTTGTCGGTGACAATTTCAATGGCGCTGTCCGGTTTTCGCAATGGTCCGACTTCCCGTTGGGAATCCCGTTCGTCACGGAGTTTGATTTGCTCGAAAATCTGCCGTTCGTTGAGGCCGGTTTCCCCTTTCCGGCGATATTCCTCCATGCGGCGGCGCGTTCGTTCTTCCAGTGAGGCCGTCAGAAAAAATTTCAATTCCGCATTTGGAAAAACGGCACTTCCCTGATCGCGGCCTTCGGTGACGAGATTGGGATGGTTTCGGGCGGTTTCCTGTTGTGCCTTGACGAGAATCTCCCGAATTTGCGGATTGTCAGCGGCGTAATGCGTGTGATTGGTGACTTCCGATGTGCGAATCCGGTCGGTGACATCAAAGCCGTTGACCATCGTCCGTCCTGCTTCGGTGTGAAAGACGAGCGATTTTGCCAGTTCCGTCAGTTTTGCGGGATCGTTCCAGTCCATTTTTTCCTGAAGTCCGAAAAAAGCGACCGCGCGGTACATGGCACCGGTGTCGAGATAATCCAGTCCGAGTTGCCGGGCGGCCGCTTTCGCGACAGTGCTTTTTCCTACACCGGCAGGTCCGTCAATAGTGATAATCATAATGTATACTTGTGTTGTGTGTTTCGTTGGGAATGCGTGCCGGGAAAATGAATCATGGCTTCAAAACCTCTTCGCGTTTGTTTCGTCATCGACTCGCTGAGCGTCGCCGGAACCGAACAGCAGCTCCTATTATTAATCAGACACCTTGACCGATCAAGGGTCACCCCCTCTCTTTGTTTGCTGAAAGAGCCGCCTGCATCGGAAAATTTTGTCCCTGCGGACTGTCCGGTGATTTGTCTGCACAACAACAAACTCCTTTCCGTCGCATGTATGAAGCAGGCGATCCGGTTCCGCCGTTTCCTGAAACGCGAAAAGATCAATATTCTCCAGACATTTTTTCCCGACAGCACCTGTTTTGCCGCAATCGTGGGAAAATACAGCGGCATTAAAAGAATTTTCGGTTCCCGACGCAACAACGGTTACGGGTTGACTCCGAAAGACCTCCGCCGGGCAAAATTTTTCAATCGTTACCTCGACGGCGTTATCGCCAATGCGGAATCGTGCAAAGCGGCGGTCATTGACCAGGAAAAGATCCATCCGCAAAAAGTCGCCGTCATTCCCAACGGAGTTGAAGGGGAACGTTTTCAAACAATTCCAACCTGGTGTTCGGAACCGGAAAAGTCCGTTTTCAGAATCGGTTCGGTTGGAAATCTCAAACCGGTCAAAGGAACGGACACTTTCATTGATGCCGCAAAACACGTACTCGAAATGTTTCCGTCATGCCGGTTTGAAATCGCAGGAACCGGTCATTTCGATATTTATCACCAACAGATCGCGGCACGGGGAATTTCAGACCGGTTTCAACTTCTCGGCACGGTTCATGATGTGCCGGCTTTTCTTGCGTCGTTGGACATTGCCGTTCTGCCGTCGCGGTCCGAGGGGCTTTCCAACGGACTCCTCGAATACATGGCGGCAGGCAGACCGATCATTGCGACCCAAACCGGCGGCAACACGGAACTGATCCGTGACGAAGAAAACGGTCTTTTGGTACCGCCGGACGATCCCCGGAAAATGGCCGACGCGATCCTGGAACTGTTGCATCATCCGGAAAAAGCGGCACGGCTCGCGGAAAACGCCAGACGCTCTGTTCGGGAGAAATACGACGCGGACACCATCGCCGCCCGCTATTGTGATTTGTATGAGAATGCAATTCATGGTTAATTCCTGGTTCGGCAGTCGGATGACGGGTCATGTGCGTTCAAACCGGTTTATTACAACCGGAAAATTTTTCCGGAATCACACTTGACGCCATAAGCTATTCTGCGTAGAATCCAATTTCACGAAGGTGAGTGTCCTTTTTAAACTTAACTTGAATTGAGGAAATTATGATGAAATTCAGTAAAACTCTTCTATCTTTTCTTACTTTTGCCGCACTGGCACAAACTGCTTTCGGTGCAAATTTTCCCGAAGTGGAAGACGCCTTGAAAAAGGTTTTGGCCGGTCGGAGCAAGATGACAAGCGGTCATTTTCTGCTGACGGTCAGGAAAGGTGTCCAGGAGGAATACTCAGCGGGACCGGAGTATTCCATGGAAATTTATTTTCAGGGTGACAAAATCCGTTCGGAAAAAACACAAGGAGTCAAGCATATTTTTGCCTTTTTGAACTGTTATGCCCCTGAGACCATCATGCATTACAATCCGAAGCCGTTCTATCCGTTGAATTTCTCCGGCAAAGACCCTCAACCTTACATTTCAATAGGGGAATCTGATTATAGGTATATTTTCGATAAAGTCACTGAACAAATAGTTGGTACAAGAGATTATTTTGTACCTGATCCCCGCGGCTTGGGAGTGACGGCCGGCAACAGCGTTGAAATGAATGCCATGCATTCATTCGATTCGGCTTTTCAGTTTAAAAAAGAGAATGGGAATCTTCCTGCCCAGGGATTAGCGGCTTACGAGGACGATAAAGGAGAAAGATTACTGAAAATCAGTTGGGAATATCATAGGTATCTCAATGAAAACCATGAGATTGTCAATACTCCCACAGACCGCTTCAATGTTTCAAAGCGGAATATTTGGGTTGACCCTGATAAGGATTATGTCGTGCGTCATATAGAAAATTCTTACAAAATGACCACTCAAACATTTACCATATCCTCACTCAGTACATTACATAACGAAGTTGTTCAGGATGAAAAAACCGGGATCTGGTATCCGTCAAAATGGGTTTATGAATCCTATGATGGCGACAAACTCAGAGAACATGAGGAATGTACGCTTAAAGCCGTTTCGATCAACGAACCGATAGACGAAAAAATCTTTACACTCGAAAGTCTCAAAGATTTGGAGCCTGGAACATTTGTTCACTGGAAATGCAAATCGGATCCGCCGGGAACAATTCCGCTTATCTGGAATGGAAAAATCACCAATATGGAAATCCCCCTTTGTTATTGAACCATGGGTTGCGGACTTTGGGGTCGTGGAAGTCATAGTGACGGGCCGCGGCGTCCAACGTAGCACGTTGGACCGCACTTGCCTCCCGGCTTCGCGGTCGGCTTCCGATGGACAGTATTTCCACTGGAAGCCGAAGGCAACTGCCCGCCGGGGCTTCCCGGCCGGGATCCAACGCACTTGCGTTGGCGTCGCGGCTCGCGATTGATTTCACGTGCTGCGTTGACGGCAAGGTTCAATCCGGTTCTTCTCCCCAAACCTCAGGTGTCTTGAAATTTTTCGGTACTTCCAATTCCAATACCGGTTTTTCCAGGGGAGGAACCGATTCCTTGACATAAACTTCGTAACGTTCAAGCAGTTCCTGAAGTTTTTCCGGGTTTGACGCGGCAAGATCGTTTTTCTCATACGGATCCTCCTTGATGTTGAAAAGCTCCGTTTTCCGGTCTTGTTCCTGTCCCTGGCCGAAACGGAATGAAGAACCGCCGTTGATGACAAGTTTCCAGTCGCCGACCCGTATCGCTCCGCCACGAGGAATACTGTAGAGCAGAATTTCCTTGCGTGAAAGGGGTTTGTCCTCAAGGAGCGCGTCTTTGATATCCACGCCGTCAAGAGGATGTTTTTGCTCAAGAGACGCACCGGCAATTCCCAGCAAGGTCGGGTAAAGGTCCACGATATGAAACGCCTGATGAGAAGCGGTGTTGGGTTTGATTTTTCCGGGCCAAACGACAAATGCCGGAACCCGGACACCGCCTTCATACACGGTTGCCTTTTCACCGCGAAGCGGGCCGTTGTCTGTAACGACTTTCGGTTGGGGACCGCCGTTGTCGCTCGAAAAGAAAATGACGGTGTTATCCAGAATTCCTTTTTCTTCAAGAGCCTTGACAATACGCCCGACATTCGAATCCACTGAAGACACCATTCCGGCATAGATTTTTCTTACGCCATTGAGGTTTTCGTACTGTGCATTCAATTCCTTGTCCGGGGCTTCCTGATACGGTGAATGAACACCGTTAAACGGGACGTAAAGGAAAAGCGGCTTGGCGGTGTCGTGATTTTTGACCAAACCGGCGGCTTCCTTGCCGATCAAATCCGTCGAATAACCTTCTTCACGGACGGTTTTTCCGTTCCGATGCCAATCAAAACCGCCGGCAATGTTACGACCGAAGAAATCCGGTCCCGCTGCCTCCGGCCTTGTTCCTTCCTGTCTTGCCAGTGGTCTTCCCGGTCCCATTCCCGGATAGGTGTGCTCATAGTAATCAACACCCCAGTTATACAGACCGTAATGATGGTCAAACCCCCGCTGGAGCGGATGATATTTCTTATCCGCAACACCGAGATGCCACTTCCCGACGATGGCGGTGTAATAACCGGTTTCATGCAGGGCATCGGCCAATGTCCGTTCGTCTGTCGGCAAACCGTAGTCAGACCAGGGCCAGATCACGTGTTGTTGCAATCCGTACCGCAAGGGATAACGGCCGGTCAGCAGACTGGCCCGTGTGGGCGAGCAGAGCGGGCGGACATAAAACTGCTCCAGTTTTATGCCGGAATCCGCAAGTTTGTCGAGGTTCGGTGTTTTGATTTCCGTGCCGTGCCAGCCGACATCCGCCCAGCCGAGATCGTCGATAAGGAAAATCACGATGTTCGGCTTTGCCGTTTTTTCCGCGGCGAAAAGTGTTGTCACTCCTGAAAGAAGCAACAGCACCGGTAACACTAAAAAATTCACTTTCATAAAGTTTTCTCCTTAAATCAAAGGGGTTAATGGAATCCGCCGAAACCGCCGAAATGATTTTCCTGCGAGAGGAATTTCAAAACTGTTTCAGCGGTTTTGTTATTTTTTGGGTTGACTTTCAATGTGAATGTCGTAAGTTTGTCGTCCGGGTTTGACCTCGTAAACCGGAGGCGAGTTTTTGTTAAACGACTTCAAAAACTCCGGGATTGCCGGTTGTCCGGCCGGTGTTGCGCGGGGTTCTATCGAAATCCTGTTGGGACCTGTTTGAACCCCTTTTTTCGTCGTGGAGAAGTGCATTTCATAATTTCCGCTTTCATCCGTGATTCCGGTGGAAAAAGAACCTCCGGGAGTTTGCGGGTGAAAACGTACCACCAGATCTTTTTTAGCGGGTTCACCGTCAATCAACACTTTTCCGGTCACATACCCCATTTGGGAATCATTGCAACCAACGAGCAGAGTTGTCATAAAAATTGCCGTTCCGAACCAAACAAGTTTATTTTTCATGCGGTCATTGTTCCTTTCAACAGGAAGTTTGGAAAAAGACTTTTTCAAAAAACACGGATTACGGAAGACGTTTGGGGACATCGGAGTTTCTGGTACCGAGCAATTGATACACTCCCAATCCGCCTTTGCTTGCGGCATTGTAGAATCTGGGATATTCGTCAGTCCTCGTCAGATCGCCGGAGTGAGGGTCTTTGTTCTCATAACGATGTTCAATCGTGTCATTGATAAAATGGACACTCCCGTCGCAGAACAGAAAGTTGGCACCGGAGGGATGCACACTTGAAAATCCATAGTAGTCACCAAATTCATTGATTTTGGAATGGACATCTCCTGTCACGTTCACCAACGGACCGCAGACATGGGGCCCCGGCCACCATCCGCCGCCGGCGTTTCCTGCAGTCGTCCGTTCCCCGAATCCGAACGTGTTGCTCAACCCGTCCGTGATATTGGCGAAACTGTAACGCACATTGGCGGGAAAAACTCCTGTATTGACGGTGGCATTTTTGACCGGAGTTTCCGTGGTTCCTGCCATTGTTCCCGTCTCCGTGTAGGTTGTTTCAATTCCCATGTAGGTAAAGAAACCGCGAACGGCAACATAATTTGTTCTTCCGAATGTGGAACCGTCAAGAAGTCTGTAGAGGTGATCGGCTCGTTCCCCCGGATCGGACGGGCACAGATAGGTTTTGAGAATGTCGGAGGATTGCAGCAGGGGACGTATCTCCTCGTCATCATACGCCTCTTCAAGTGTCAGACGACTTACGCCGAGTTTTTCATACAAGGCTCCCTGTTCAATGTAAGGAAGCAACAGTGACGTGATTCCCCAGCCGGGAGCCCCGTAGTTACCGAGATTACTTAGCACACGCCGTTTTACAACAGCACTCGGCGGCAAAACATTCTGGGAGTCGTGATAGTTGTGGAGACCTATCCCGATTTGCTTGAAGTTGTTGGAACACTGCATTCTTCGTGCGGCTTCACGGGCCGCCTGAACGGCGGGTAAAAGAAGAGCAATCAAAATCCCGATGATTGCAATGACGACAAGAAGTTCAACCAAGGTAAAAGCTGTCTTAAAACAGTACAGACAGCCCCCCCCCCCCTATTTTAACATTTCCGGTGTTTTCCGAGGGAAGAGACGGATTTTTCTTTTCTGCGTTTTTCATTGAATTTTCCTTTTCATCAAAAGAGGTTGAGGTTCCGTCAGAACG
>JAISQK010000330.1 GCA_031274255.1 Planctomycetaceae bacterium
GAGTCATGCGGCGGTTCGAAATCCTTTGGGGCTGCACGCCTGTGGAAAATTCGCACCGGAAATCGCCATCCTCGTTCGCCAAACTCCTCCTACCGTTCGAGGTGTGATGAACATGTACCAAAAGGGTGGTATCCAACTTGTGACCTCCATGGATTCGTATCACCCCACGAGTGATCCGGCACAACACCGAAACTCCATTATCAGCGAAGTCCAATCGCGTCCGCCAAGGAAGCGGCAGCCCGTATCGAACCATTGACCGGCGTCAAGCGAAGTCCGCAATGTGTCCGCATCTTCATGAGAACCATCGGAATGAAATTCCGTAAAACGGTGGCCATTCCCGCCAAAGCGGATTGGGAAAAGCAGGAGGAATTCAAAAAAACACATTGGAGCCTACAACGCGATCAGCGGACAATGGACCGTCGTCGCGAACGACGGTGACATTACAGCGACAACCGTATGTGAAATGTTGCGAAAATTGTCCGTGCAATAGGCGGGGCAACCAATCGTAATCGTACTGGACAATGCACGTTATTAACGTTGCAAACTCGTGGAGGGCTTGGCGAAGGACTTGGGAATCACGTTACAATTTCTTCCGAATTATTCCCTCGAATTTGAATTGGATGGAACGGTTATGGAAATTTGTCAAGAAGAAATGTCTGGACAATATTTACTACGAAACCTTCGATGAGTTCACTTCGGGCATCAATGACTGCTTGAGCCGGGTCGAAACCGATTATCAATCCGAACTCGACACTCTCATGTAACTCAATTTCCAAAAACTTAAAAAGAGTCAATTAATGCCGTTGTAAGGTATATAATAAGTTACGTTTCCGCTGTGTGACAAAAACGGCACTCGTGATGCGACTTCGCCAACTCACACGGCCAGAGATATCAAAATCCACTTGGCCGCGGATGTACGTGTTTCCATCCGCTTGTGATGTGCGGTACAGCGTGCCACGCTGCCGACTCGTTATGCAAAAAATACCGCATCTTTTCTTGCAGGCGCCCATCTCTTCGCTGTATTGTCCTTTGGAGCGGAAACGATTGGCGATTCTGCCTAAGAGGTAGGAATTATCGTAAACCTTGCTCACCGCTTTTATCATCCCGATTCCATTTTGCGGCAATTTGCAGTATACTTGAAATAACTCCTACACGGTTATAGGTCTTTAATTTCTCATGATCCTGTTTGCGGATGTTTTGTCCCATGTCCAATTCCTTTTTGTTCCGATATTGCCTTTCACTGCTGATTTTGCCGCTTGCCGGAATCTGTTTTGCCGGAGATGCCGTAAAGCCGGAGAATGCGTTTCTTTTTGACATCACGCTGCCGGTCACGCCGGTGAATGCGACTTATCTGATGCGGGCGATTGAACAGCGGATTCTCACTTCAGGGGCGGAAAACAACAAGCCGCTCCTCATCTTTCGGATGAATGTGCAGACCGGTCAGGAAAATTACGGACGCGGAAGTTCGTTTGGCGCCTGTTTTGAAGTGGCCAACCTCATTTCAGGACCGTCGTTTACCGACATCCGGACGGCGGCGTATTTTCCGCAGTCCGCAGAGGGACACGCCTTATTGATTGCTCTCGCGTGTGATGAGATTCTTCTGGAAAACAACGCGGAAATCGGACTCGCCGGTGTGGACGAACCGCAGTGGAATGACACCGTTTTTCACGCCTATAAAGAGATTGCCTCACGGCGTTCCCTGATTGCCCCGGCGATCCTCCGTAAACTTCTCGACCCGCAGGCGGAACTTCTTCAAGTCGAAAGCGAACAGGGAACGCATTGGCTCACCGCGGAGGAACTTCCCGGTTTTCGGCAAAAGGTCACACTGCTTGACGAACCGGCCGTCCTTTCCGCCGCCGGACAGCCGGGACTCTTCACCGCGGCGCAAGCCCGTGAAACGCATCTTGCAAAGTCGCTGGTTGAAAATCTGACCGCGGTGACCGCACTCTATAAAATCAATCCTTCCATGCTCACATACGTGAGAGTCCGCGGAGATTCGGGACGCGCGGTCAGGGTGGATCTGAACGGCCCCATTACGGAAAACAGAGTCTCTGAAGTGCAGCGGACAATCAGCCGTGCGATTCAGCCCGAAGACGGCAAGGAACCGTATGACTTCATCTGCCTTTGGATGGATTCGCCCGGTGGAAATCTCACGGCGGCGATGCGGCTTGCCGGTTTTCTGCTCTATGATGTCGATTCCGTAAAAACACGTGTCATTGCGTATATTCCCCATCAGGCCCGCAGTGACGCCGCGCTTGTGGCAGCGGCGTGCGACGAAATCGTGCTTGGTCCGAATGCGGTTCTCGGCGGTGACGGTGCGTCCGCATTCACGCAGGAAGAGATTCGCGATGCGGTCGAGACGCTGGCACTCTCTTTTGCGAAAAAATCACGACGGAACTGGTCGCTTTTTGCGGCCATGATTGATCCTGAACTTACGGTGCATCAGTTCACGCTCAACAGTAATGCGGCGGTTTCCGCTTTCTTTTCCGACCGTGAACTGGACATGCAGCCGAACAAGGAACAGTGGCTTCGCGGTGAGGAAGTGACGTCGCCGGGGACGGTTTTTTCCTGTGACGGACAGCGTGCGGTCGATTTTTGGCTTGCGGATAAGACGGCGGAGGATTTTAACGCCTTCAAAAAACTGTATCATCTGGAAAACGATCCGACGCTGATGAAGCCGGGCTGGGCGGATCAACTGGTGCGTGCGCTCGCTGCGCCGGGATTTGCGGTTCTGTTGATTTTCTTCGGTTTCGCAGGAATCCTCACGGAACTCAAAGCTCCGGGAATCGGAATCGGAGCCGTCGTCGCGGCGGTCTGTTTCGCCCTCTTTTTCTGGAGCCGCTATCTGGGCGGTACGGCAGGATGGCTCGAAATGATTCTGCTTCTGATCGGTACCGTTTTTCTGCTGCTGGAAATTTTCGTCATTCCCGGCTTCGGAGCGTTCGGAATCATCGGATGTCTTTGCGTGATTGTGTCGATTGTTCTTGCGAGTCAGACATTCATCATTCCGCGGAATTCGTATCAGTACAACCAGTTGATTCATTCCGGTTTTGTCCTGGTGACAGCGGGGCTCGGAACCTTGTGTGTCGCGGCGGCGGGGGCGAAATGGATTCATGAAATGAACAAACCCCAGGATACGGAACAGATCCGTGAGATGGAAAAACTTGCGGATTACGAGCCGCTCCGCGGTCAGACGGGCCAAACGACCACTCCGCTTGTGCCGTCCGGACGCGCCATGATCGGGGACAGGCTTGCCGATGTCACCACCGACGGCGATATGCTTCCGAGCGGCACTCCGGTGATCGTGACGGATGTCCGCGGTTACAAAATCATCGTGCGGAAGCTGTCACGGTAACCTCCGTATGCCGCGCAGCCATTTACTTCGGCAGCACCATGAGATGATGACGTTGCGGATGGTTCACCAGACAAAAATGCGGACCAAAAACTTTTTCAAGCCGCTCGGGATTCATCATCTGAGACGGCGGACCTTCATAAACCGCACAACCGCCGCAAAGAGCCACAAGATGCGAGGCATTCATGACCGCACGGTTCACATCATGGGTCACTTCCATGACGGTCACACCGCGTTCACGGTTGATCTTTTGCAGAAACCGGTAAAGTTCGCATTGATGCTGATAATCAAGCCAGGTCGCCGGTTCGTCGAGCAGAAGAATTTTCGGTTCCTGGGCCAGGGCCGCGGCAAGAAAAACCCGCTGACGTTCCCCGCCGCTGAGCGTTTCGATTTTCCGCGAAGCAAAGGATTCCAGTTCCATATCACGCATGGCCTCGCGAATGACCGCTTCATCCGATTCTCCGGGCGGCGCGAGCGGTTTCAGATGCGGATACCGTCCCATTTCGACAATCTGCCGCACGGTGAACGAAAAAGGAATCGCGGCGGACTGCTGAACCAGCGCCGTCTTTCGGGCGATCTGCTTCCGTTTGAGGTTTTGCAGCGGCTCGCCGAAAATCCGGATTTCACCGCTCCAACCGGAAAGGATTCCCGCCAGCACCCGCAGAAGCGTGGATTTTCCCGCACCGTTCGGACCGATCACCGCAGTGTATCCGCCTTGCGGAATTTCAAAGGAAACGTGTTGAAGGAGGAACCTGTTACCGAGCCGAAGCGAAACCTGACTGACGGAAATCATCGCTCCTCCCCTGATTTTCAAAACATGTGGATTTTATCAATTGGTCGGCGCTTTGCAGCAGGAAACACTTGTTCCGAACGGTGGAAGAAGCTGAGACATCACCACGATAAAAGCGATCCCCAGCGGCACGCACGCTCCGAGCCACGCCAGCGGCTGCGCAATGCACGCCCCGATAAATCCGAAGGAGTTCGTCAGACACAGCGCGGCAAAAACCCGCATGACCAGTTCCATCACGCCGGAAAGCGTCGGAACGGCGTTGTGTCCAAGCCCTTGAAGGGAACTGCGGAAAATGAACAGCATCGCCAAAATCGGATAGCAAATGCCGTTTACGGTCAGGTAGGTGTGCGAAAGCTCCGTGGCCTGCGGGTTGTCGATGATGAAAATCATGGAAAGGGAGTAGCCCGCAAGGATGTTAATCAGTCCCATCACAAGGCTGAAGACGACGGAAATGACGCTGCACTGAATCACACCGTCGCGGATGCGTTGGATTTTGCCCGCACCGTAATTTTGCGCCGTGTAAGTGGCCATCGCCAGCCCGAACGACATCATCGGAAGAACGGCGATCAGGTCGATTTTTTGCGCGGCGGTGTACGCGGCCACCGAAAGAACCCCCAATCTGTTGAGGGCATACTGCAAAACAATCGTACCTACCGCAATGATGGACATTTGAAATCCCATCGGAAGAGCAAGACGGAGATGTTCCCGGATTTCCTTGGGTGTGATGAGCCAGTCCTGCCGCGTCAGCCGGAAGAGAGAACCTTTTTTCAGCAGAAAGTACAGGCAGAGAAGTCCTGAAACGAACTGGGAAAGGACCGTCGCGAGTGCGGCGCCGTCGGCATCCATTCCGAAACCGACAATAAACGTCAAATCAAGAATGATGTTCAGAACACAGGCAATGACCAGAAAAATCAACGGCGTCTGACTGTTCCCCGCCGCCCGCATGACATTGGAGAGGAGATTGAACATCATGGAGGCGCCGAGTCCCCATAAAATGAGGTTGATATACCGGTAAGCATAATCCAACGCCTCCGGCGGCGTTTGGAGTGCGGCAAGCATCCGGCGCACAAAACAAACGCTGACAACGGTCAGCAGCACGGTCAGCACGGTACTGATGAGGATTCCGGCGGCAAAACTTCGGCGCATCCCTTCCATGTCTCCCGCACCGAACCGCTGAGCGGTGACGATGGTCAGCCCTGAAGTGAACCCGGCCACAAATCCGAGGATGAAAAACATGATACAACCGGTGCTTCCGACCCCGGCCAACGCATCGACACCAATGTACCGCCCTACGATGAAGGTGTCCACCAGATTGTAGAACTGCTGAAAAAGGTTGCCGATGAGCAACGGGATCGTGAAAAGGACGATCAACTTCGCCGGATTCCCCGATGTCATGTTTCTCATCATGTTTGTTGCCGCTCGAAAAAGGGGTAAAATGGGTGGTGTGTCTCACGCGCGGATGATGTAACCCTCTTTACGCGGTGCGGCGGCAGGAAGTTCACCCTCCGCAACCCCCACAGCAAGAGCACCGATACCGGCATAATCCTCTGAAAGTCCCCATTGTTTCATGAGTTCCTTCCCTTCCGGCGTTTCAAACATTTCCCTCTCCCGATGAATCCAGCATGATCCGAGACCGACGGAGTAAGCGGCAAGCATCATGTTTTGCAGCACACAGCTTCCGTCCTCAATGTAGGTCCGGCGGTTTTTCGCAGCGAACACGAGCAGAATGGTAGGAGCGCCGTAATAAGGATTGGCGTCGGTTCCCAGGACTTTCGCGTTCATTTTACCGAGCTGCGCGACGAGTCCGGCGTCCTGAACGACGACAATCACCGGCGATTGGGCTCCATTTCCGGTGGGGGCGAATGTTCCCGCCTCAAGAATGAGGCCGAGCTTTTCCAGATCAATCTGTTCCGCTTTGAACTTGCGGAGACTTCGGCGGTTTTTTATGGCATCAAGCACTTCACGTTTCATGACTTCCACTCCTGTTTGAACGGATTAATAAAAAGAGTCTTTTCCACACAATCCATTATAGCAGTGAGAAAATTTTTACAAAGGAGTCCGAAAGACACAAAATCTTTCGCTCACGGCTCAGGATAGAGATGTTCCTCGAGTTTCCGGCGGTAATCCTCAGGAATCCGCATCGATTTTCCTGTCTGAAAATCAAAATGGACAAGCACGACATCTCCCTGAGCACAGAGATTTTCACGCTGCCATGCTTCCTGATAAGCGTGAAACGAACTGTTGCCGATTTTTCTGGTATATGTGCGGATTTCCACTTCCGTTCCGAGGTACATCTGATTCAGATAATCGACTCCCATATGGACGAGAATCAGTTGCATCACATCAAGATCGTATTCCGGCGAAAAAATCCGATACAGGAATTCGCGGCCTGATTCAAACCATGCGGGAATCGCCAAATGATTGACGTGTTTGAAACCATCAATATCACTGAAACGGGGAGAAACAATATGAGTGAACATGACCGGTGCAAAACAGTGAAGTGCAGACAGATAAAATCCAAAGCATTAATTGTACTTCATTTTTCCTCAATGGCAAGTGATTTCGTCAGAATGGGAAAAAATACAATCTTTTTGTCAATATCTTCCGAAAAACGCTTGACATCGGAATTGTAAAACAGTAGAGTGACTCTATTAATGGTTGTGGTTACGTGATCTTGCATGAACTTGAAAGGTTTTGACACGAGATCGTTCGTGAATAACAGACTTACCTTCAACAAAGCCGTAATGGTGTTTCATATGAAAAATTTTCGATTCCTTGTCATTCTTTCTGTATCTTTTCTGTTGTTTTCCCGGTCATTGCTTTCCAATGCGGAAGAATTCTATGCCATGGAATTGACGGCGGTTCAGATCGAGGCTCAAAACTTGCTGGACCGTGCCCTTGAAGCCCGTGATTCCATCAAAAGCGGAAATATGGTCATCACCACGCATTGGACACGTGATTCTTCCGGTCTGAAATCTGCCCCGTCGGAATGCAAAATAATTTTTGACGGCGACAAATTGCGGGCGGAAAAACATGGGCTTGCACCGGGATGGCAGCAGAATAGCTACTATATCGGCGGTTTTGGATGTGATCCTTTTCCGGACGCATTCTTCTATCAATATTGCCCTAAAACATCTCTGAATCTTCCAGGAGCTGTCCTGATTCTGGAAGACGCGGAAAAAATTCGTGAAAAACGGGCACAGGATGAGTCGTCTAATCTCATTTTTTTTCCCGATCCCCGTTTATATTGGTTGTACCTACAAAGTATTTCCAAAGTCAAGAAAACATCTTCCCACGATTTTCTTTACCCTTCCTTCCCTTCAACCGTCGTTACATTTATCTATCGAGAAACTCCACTCCGATATTGCGAAAGAGCGGGTGATTAAAGACATACGCGAGCGGTTCAGGAACACGCTTTCCGAAGAAGAGTACGGCGGGGTGATGTGTCAAAAAATTGTTTCCTCTTCAAGGATGGACAATGGAACGCGATCCCTGACGGTATGGATTGCACCGAGTCAGGGATATGCTGTCCGGAAAATTGACTACGAAGCGGAAAGGACCGACATAAAAAAGACAAAAATTTTGTCTAAAGAAAAAACATTGGTCGAAATTGATGTTAAACAGCATCAGCCCGATGGAATCTGGTTCCCCAGCCATTGGAAATTGATCACTCATAACGAAAACGGTTTGCGGGCGGAACATGAGGTAACGGTGGACGTGATTTCTCTCAACGAACCGATTGATCCCGAATTGTTCTCTTTGAGTAACATTTCTCTTTTGAGAAAGGGAACCCCGGTTTCCTGGCTGTTAAGTTCCGCTCCGCCGGCAAAAACCGGCAGATTGATTTGGGACGGAAAAAATGTTGTTCCGGTAGGAGAGTATCATGCAGTGGAGCATTGAGAATGCCGCCAAAAGTTCCAGATGGCGTTTTCTTCTGTTTCTCAACATGGCGGGCGGTTATTGACTTCCCTGTTCCGAAACAAGATTCACCGGCACTGATTGCAGAGGAACCCTTTCATGATTTTGGGGATGTGCCTCCGGTATTCTTGACAAAAAGGTTATTCTGAAAAACACACAACGATTCAGTCGCCCCATAAAAAGGTGAAAAAGGCACTTTGAGGCCGGCTGTTACTCCGAAAGGAAAATAGGGAGGGTTTTGCGCTACTAAAAAGCAGTAGAGTTTGATCAACAGTTTCATTATGACAAAATTTGTGAAAACAATGCAAAAATGCCGCCTGCTGCGAGAGACGCTATTGACAGAAAATAGCCTTTTGCTATATTCTACTAGCTTTCGTGTAATTTCGGGGCATAGCTCAGCCTGGCTAGAGCGCTACGTTCGGGACGTAGAGGCCGGAGGTTCAAATCCTCTTGCCCCGATTACTTAACTCATTGTCATATCGTTGGTTATGTCTTTTTGAAATTGTCGGGCGCGGCGTATTTCAAACCGAAATTGTATACAGTATACACTTTTTTAAGTCGTATCGGAGCCGTCCGCCGAATTGACCGGCGGTCATCCGAAACACTCTGAAAGTGAAACGGTATTGTGGCGTTTCGGCGGGAGACACCAATGAAAATTCCTGCCCTTTGCAGACAAAAACGAAAATCCGGCGATCTCGCTTTCGTCCGGATTGATGGCGCAAAATTCTACTGCGGCAACTGGGGAACCCTGGAAGCCGACGAAAACTACCAGCGGATTCTCGCCGAGTGGTTGATCGCCAAGCGGATACCAAACTCTCAAAAAAAAAGAGAAACCGTAACGATCCGTGTCCTTGTCGCGGCGTTTCTTGACCACGCCGAAACCTACTACCGTAAGCATGGCCGGCAGACCGGAAGTTATGACCGGTTTGTCATGGTGTCGAAAACGCTGTTGAAGTCCTACGGTTCGATTCCGGCGGATGACTTTGACATTCTGTCACTGGAGACACTCCGCAAACAGTTGATCCACTCCCGTAAAACACCGCACTCTGAAACGCAACGGCCGGACACGGAGAAAAAGCCGCTCAGCCGGAAATATGTGAATCAGTACATCGGTAATATCCGGCATATTTTCAAGTGGGGTGTTTCACGGAAACTGGTCCATTCCTCCACCTATTACGAGCTGATGTCGCTGGAAGCTCTCAAGGAATGGCGGTCGGATGCTCTGGAATTGCCGGATGTGAGATCGGTTGACGATGAAGTGGTTGAAAAGACGCTCCCCTTTTTGCCGTCGCCGGTCGCCGCGATGGTCCGGCTCCAAAGGCTGACCGGAATGCGTCCGGGTGAAGTCCGGCTCATGCGGGCGTGCGACATCAATACAAAAACCGACGAATGGGAGTACATCCCCGGCGAACACAAAACCGAACATCATGAAAATTGTCCGCGTCTGATTGTTCTCGGTCCGAAAGCTCAGACCATCCTGATGCCGTATCTGATCGACAACGCCGAAACGCCGGAAAAACGGCTCTTTTCGCCTCGTGAGTCCGTCGCGGAAATGCGGGCACGCCGCCGGGCGGCAAGGAAAACGAAGGTTCAGCCGTCGCAGATCAATCGGAAAAAGGAGAATCCGCGGTGTGTCGTGAAGGAATTTTACGACAAAAGAGCGTACCTTCGCGCGATTGAACGGGCGTCGGAAAAAGCAGGCGTCCCGCATTGGTTCCCGAATCAGTTACGCCACACGGCCCTGACGGCCATCCGTGCGAAAGAAGGAGCCGAAGCCGCTCAGGTTGTCGCGTCGCACAAAAACCTCAAGACGACCGAAATCTACGCGGAAAAGGACATCGCCAAAGCCCACGAAATCGCCAAAAAATGGGGGTGACTACTCAAACGAAAAAATTTTTTATTCACCAAGTGATCCGGGGTATTGAACAAACTCCGTTACTGATTAAAATTTGTAAAAATTATCAATCAGGAGAAAATCATGTCAAAAGAAGAAAAAGTCATTTATGTCAAAGGAAAAAAGAAGTCATCAATTGTTAAGGGGTGTGGGTGTTTCACGCTCGTAGTGGTGCTACTAATTGTTTATATTGTAGTGCGGTCAGCCCCAAAGCCAAATTCAACTTCCGAACCAACACCGCCAAAGGTATCGGACACAGAGAGAAAAATTCCTACTGAAATACCGCAAGCCCCAGCGAAAGACGAAGTTGAAGACGTTAAATCAGGTTCTGAACAGGAAAAAACAGAACGAACCGAACAAGAAAAAGTAGAAAAAGATTTTCAACAAAAAATGGAGGAGATTGATTCGAAAATCAAATCACTCGAAACAACAATTGAGGAACAACGATGGCATACATGGACAGATATTTCCGGCAGAACAATCCGTGCTGGCTATCGTGGTACACTGAATGGAAAAATTAATATCGAAAAAGAAGATGGTAAAAAATATGACCTCCTTCCAGAAAAACTCAGTGAACAAGACTTGGAATGGATTAAGGAACACTCAAAAGAAAAGAAGAAAATTGAATCAGAGATTATTTTGCTTAAAAAAGACAAAGAAGACTGGATTAGGGCTAAAAAAAATGCTGATGAAGCCCGTATCCGTGAGGAGGAAAGACAATCCAGAATTAAGGGAGTGACAATGTCCGGTTATAGGGCAATTCAAATAGGGATGACATATGCTCAGGTAGCCGAAGTTATCGGCGAAGATGGAAAAGAGTTGTCACGTAACCAAATTGCCGATATTGAAACAGTATTGATACAGTTCGGAGAAGGTGGAATTTTAGGAAGAGGTATTATCCACGTCTGCTTTCAAAATGGGTACGTTACTTCAAAATCTCAATCAGGTTTCTAAATATTCTTTCCAGAAAAGCCCCGGAATTTCCGTGGCTTTTCTTTTCTTGAAACAAGCGACTAAAAACCTTTTATTAAGCTATTGACTTATGTTTTTATTTGTTTACAATAATAAACAAGATTGGGGGTGATAAAAATCAAACAAAGAAAAACAGAAACGGTATCGCTTCGTATTTCAATTGACGAAAAAAAACGTCTTGCGGACGAAGCAAAAGAACTGAAGCTAGAGTTAGCTGAACTTTTGAGAAAAAGGATATTAGGTGAAGAAAATAATGATTTGACGAACAAAGTCTACGAGCTCGAAAAACGTGTAAAAATCATCGAAGAAAAATTAAAATAAAAAAGCCGTTCCCCTAAGAGTACAAAACAGAAGGGAACGGCCAACCATGCCGGGGAAAAATCCCCAACCAGTATCTCGAATTATACCCTTTTTTGCGGTGGGTGCAAGATGCTGGAATCATCACCGCGTAATAGGGTCTCTTTATGGAAAATTTGAATTTTTTCTCTTTCACGGAGTTCCGGGGTGACGCCGCCGGCACGGCATGGCCGGGCATCGGATTACCAAAGGTAGGGTTTTGAAAAAACTCCCGCAAACGCCGGGATGCGTCCTCGTGTCTGCGGGAGCCGAAAGGAGACTCGCCGTGGAATACCGTCTGTCCTCTGTCTGTAACCAGCTTCCCACTATCGAGTGTTTACCCGATGGACGGTTTCATGTTGTGCAGTGGTCGGACGAAGAGCCGGAAACAACGGAGTGGTTTGTTGCCGGAATGCGGTTTTATAACAGATTCGGCACGTACTGGGTGGAACATTGGGCAGGCGGTGCCAAAGCCGGCGAAGCGAAAATGCAGCCGCTCGACTGGTTTTTCCTGAGACATATCTGCCAATACGGAAACAGCAAAGTCATTGACATTCTTGAAGCACTGGCCGCCGACCCCGATTTTCTGAAATACGGGGAAAACTACTTTCCAAGTACTGGAACCGAAAAACGAATTTACGAAAGAGTCCGCGACACGCTCGAAAAAATTTCGGCCGGGTTTGGAGTTTCAAGAAATGCAGGGCGTTTTGAGCTTGATTTTTACGGGGAAAAAAGTCACCAAAGTTAGTGACCGTCGAAAAACCGGCACATTGTAAAATGAACCGCGTTGAACAAAAATGCCTTTCCCGGAGGTGAAATGATATTAGCACGTGAGGCTTTCCGTTGCCGGGAACAACGGAAAAGCCGAGCGTGCTTTTTTATTCCCTGAGCCGTTGGAATTTGGAACCGTCAGCCTTAACCCCAAAAGCCGCGCCCGGCGGCGGACGGTTTCAAATCCCAATCACCAAAGGAGATAGCCATGATGGAAAATCTTTCCCCCGGAGTCCGAATCGACATGGAACGCACACTGACGGTGAAGGAGGTGGCCGCAAGATTCCGGTGCAGTACGGGAAAGGTGCGGACGATGGTTCATTCCGGACGACTCCGCTGCATTGACATCGGCGGCAACGGATACCACATGTACCGGTTTTTGCCGGAGGAAGTGGAACGGTTTCTGCGGGAGTCGGAAAATCCGCAGGAACTCCGACGGAATCCGGTTCACGCCGGAAACCGGATCAACCTCTCCGACCGGCTGGCGGCTCTCCGGCTCAAAAAACGAGGCGTTCTCAAAGAGGAGATGGAGAGCCGAAAAGAAACAAACGTAACAAAATCAACTCACAAAAAATCAACCTGACACAAAGACAAACCGGGATCCAACGCCCTCGCGTTGCCCGGCAAGGAGTGAAAATTTATGGACATCATGGAACAATTCTGGGAATGCGAGGACTTCCCGGCCGCCGCCAAAATGCTCTTCACAACACTTTGGCGGATCATCGGCCGCACCGCCGGAACTC
>JAISQK010000350.1 GCA_031274255.1 Planctomycetaceae bacterium
AACAGGTACTCAATCTCAGAACTCTATTTTTAAGCAATCTCGAAAAGAAAGTGATTGACAAAATTAAATTAGCTGCTTAATCTGTGATAGATAGAATATGGGATTTTTGTCGTACACCCAAACTTGCTGCGTTACTCCATCTGAAAAACGGAATTCCTAACCGGCTCCGGTATACTCACTGGTATCAATAGATAAAAGAGCGGAAAAAGGATGACACTGGAAGCCGAACCGAACGCAGTGAGCGTGAGCATACCGCCCGTCGTGGCTCGCGACCACAAACCGGTTTAACAAAACCACTCAACCTATTTCAAACTTAACCCCTCTCAAGGAGAAAAGAAATGCAAACAAATTTTCGTATCCTGTTGATTTCAACAATGCTTTTCGGGCTTTGGGTCCAAAACCTTTCGGCGGAGGAGCAAATCGCTCCCGCGAAGCCCCAGGAAGTCAAAGTTCACTTGCAAAGCAGGTCGAAGGACGGCAAAGCTTCCATTCGTGAGGAAGGTTGGAAGCCTTCCGAGACCGCGATCATCATTTGCGACATGTGGGACCAGATGCCTTGTATTCCCGTGGAAGCCCGGGCCAATGAACTGGCAAAGGAGATTGAAAAGGTCATCACAGCGGCCCGTGATCAAGGAGTCCTCATCATTCACGCTCCCAGCGGCGACCTCGAAGACTTTGATAAAAACTATCCCGAAAAGCCGCAAGCACGCGAAACCTCAAAAGAGTTCCGCAAAGGTTTCGGTAACGCGAAACATTGGGATGCCTGGGAACACAGCTCCCCGGAAGAAGAAGGTGTCCGTTTCCCGGTGGAAGTCGGTGACGGCGGCTGTCAGCGTCCTGAATGTAAAGATCGAACTTTTTCTGCCAGACAGTCCCGATTCATCACGATCAAAGATAACGATGTCCTCACGGATGATTTTGTGGAAATCAAAGACTACACAAAAGCGAAGGGGATTAAAAACATCATCCTCATGGGGGTTCACACAAACATGTGCATTATAGGGCGTCCCTTTGGATTGCGGGCGATGAAAAAAGCCGGATACAATGTCACTCTCATGCGCGACATGACGGACGTTTCCTACAATAACGATTTTCCCCAAACCGTCACGTGGCCCAATGTTGATCATTTTGCCGGTTTGGAACTTGTCGTGGAACACATTGAAAAATACATTTGTCCCACGTTGCTCTCAACGGATTTTACCGGTAAACCGGCATTCCGTTTTTCTGAAAGCATCAAAAAAGACAACAGCGATTTTGCCCAAGAGACCTCGACAGGTTGGGTCAAGTATGAGAACAATCCCGTTCTCGGCGGCGCAAATCTCGGAACGTGTTTTGACGTTTCGCTGATTCAGGAAGACGGTCTTTTCAAGATGTGGTTCTCGTGGCGACCGAAGAAATCCATCGCCTACACCGAAAGCAAGGACGGCATCAATTGGTCGGAACCGAAAATCGTTCTCGCCCCGAATCCCGACACCGATTGGGAAAACGACCTCAACCGACCCGGCATCCTCAAACGTGACGGAATTTATCATCTTTGGTACACCGGTCAGGCAAAATGGAAATCACGAATCGGTTACGCCGTCAGTTCCGACGGAATCAAATTTGAGCGAAAATCCGACAAGCCTGTGTTGAGTCCCGATCAGGGTTGGGAATTGAATATTGCCGTCATGTGCCCGCATGTCGAGTGGGATGCCCAAAATAAAATTTTCAAAATGTGGTACTCCGGCGGTGAACAATACGAACCGAACGCCATCGGATACGCCACCAGCCAAGACGGTCTCGTTTGGGAAAAACTCAAAACGAATCCGATCTTCACCGCAGATAAAACGATCAAATGGGAACAACACAAAGTAACCGCTTGCCAGGTTCTTCAACACGGCGATTGGTGGTACATGTTCTACATCGGTTTTGAAAATGAGCATCTTGCGCGGATTGGTATTGCCCGTTCCCGTGATGGCATTACAAACTGGGAACGGCTGCCGACCAATCCGATCATCAGTCCGGGCGAGAACAAATGGGATGCGAGCGCGTGCTACAAACCGTTTGCGATTTTCGACTCCGCCGAAAAGAAGTGGCGGCTCTGGTATAATGGACGGAATAAACAACTGGAACGAATCGGGCTTGCCATTCACGATGGCGAAGATTTAGGGTTCCCCCCTGCGTGTGCCGCGAATTTTGTCACTGGAGATAAAATCTTGTTCCCTTTTCCGTATTAAAGAGAGAATTTTGACACAAAAAATCCCGCTTCCGGTTCTCCGGGAGCCGAATTTCTCTCTTCAGGAACTGATTTTGAGACTCGGAGAGTCAAACAGGGTTCTAAAAGAGTCAAATTAGGTTCTCCATTGAAAGCGAACCGAACGTAGTGAGCGTGAGCAAACCGCCCGTCGCGACTGCGGTGCAGCAGCATGCTGCCGACTCGCGGTCGGAAAATTTTCTGAAAAATTTTTCCCTTTTTCTTTTTTGTCTCTTGACTTTTTCACTGTTATTGATTAGCATGGAAACCTGTAGTGTACGATTTTTCAATCAACAATTTGAATTTGTGAGGAGAGGTTTTTATGAAAAAACTGTTAGAAAATGTTAAAATGGGGGGGGGGGGCTGTCTGTGTCGTTCTAAGACGGCTTTTACCCTTGTCGAACTTCTTGTCGTTATTGCAATCATCGGGATTTTGATTGCTCTTCTTTTACCCGCAGTTCAGGCCGCCCGCGAAGCGGCAAGACGAATGCAGTGTACGAATCATTTGAAACAGTTCGGACTTGCTGTTCACAATTATCATGATTCTTACAACACTTTCCCTCCGTTAGGATTATGGGGACAGACCAACAGTGATGCTTACAACTGGATTCTCGGAGTTTTGCCCTACATTGAGCAACAGGGAATTCTCGGAATGATTGATGCCGGAGGAACCGCTGCCTCAGTCGATGGAACAACGAACTATTCTCCTGGAATGAGGCATAACACTTGGGACATCAACTACAAACCCTGGCAGTTGAGCTTTCCAACTCTCCACTGTCCTTCCGATCCGAATATTCACCAGACCCCGGAAACGTATTTTCCGGGGACAGGTAGTTATGTCGGCAGTGCCGGAGATTGTTCTTCCAACTGGAGCACCATGAATAACACAGCGATGCGAGGTGTCTTTATGCGTCTGCGGTGCCGGTCAATGGGAGCCTTAACAGATGGAACCAGTAATACCGCTTTGGTTTCAGAAATTGCCGTTGCCGTCGGAGAAGAGAGTACGGAACAAACCCGTGTATCAAAATATGGAATTGCTTACTGTAGTACCACAGGAAATGGTTCCCCCGATTGGATGCTGAGTGCTCTCGATACTGCAGATAGAAAACGGATCAAATCCACCGGCGGCTGGAATGGCAGAGCCTGGCAGGGACGCCGCTGGGGATGTTCCGAAGTTTATTACAGTGTATTCCACACGATTATGGCTCCCAATTCCGTCTCCGCAATTCTTTGGGGAAGTTCCGGTTCCAATTCAACGGTTGTGACTCCAAGCAGTTATCATACTGGCGGGGTAAATCTTGCACTCGCGGATGGTTCCGTGCATTTCGTTTCCGACACGATTGATACCGGTAACACCAGTTATAGTGCGTGGCATAGTGCTGACCCCGCTAGATCTAAACTTGACCCATAAATTTTTCATTTTTCTTAAACACTATGATATAATGAACAAAAACTTGGGAGGGCGTTATGTCTGGAGGGGAAAGTTTCAATATGGCGGAAGAATTCGCGG
>JAISQK010000370.1 GCA_031274255.1 Planctomycetaceae bacterium
ATCTATAAATACATCACCACTCTCAAAATTTTTACCAAATGATGAGTGTCCTTTTATGAACGGAATTTCCGATGTCAAACGGAGGACCTGCAAAAAATAATACTAATTCCGCGGAACAAATGTCCAGTTGGGATTCCCGGCGGAGAAAATTCGGATTCCTGACGGAAAAATCCGACTCAAACGTTCTCTTTTCCGTCCCGAAGAGAGAATTTTGACACAAAAAGAGTCGGAATCGGGTCTCGGAGAAGGGAAAACGACTCTAAAAGAGTCCATTTCGACTCTCCGAGAGTCAAACGAGGTTCTCAAAGAGTCAAATTTCTCTCTCCAAGAACCAATTTTGGGACTCGGAGAACCAAATTCGGAGCAAAAAGAGTCGAACGAGGGACTAAAAGAGTCCGGCGAGATTCTCGGAGACCGGTTTTGAGGAAAAAAACAGGCGGCCAACGTGGCACGTTGGATCGCAGCAGGCTCATGCTCACTGCGTTCGATTCGCGTTTGGAAAGAGCGACCGGGAGGCTCCGGGGGGCAGTAATCGGGAATTGACGGGGGACTTTTGCCTCCGGCGGGCAGCGGTAGGCCGCTGCACCCCTGTTTGCTCCCGGCCTCTTCGAGGCGGTCGCGTCCGGTTAGAAAAACTTTACAATAGGTTGCCGAAGGCTTCCGGATGCAACGTCACGTTGCCCGCTCCGAAAGCCACAAACCCGTTCGCGTTGCTCACTGGGAAGCGTGCCGCTTCACCGCACATCGCAAGCGGTTGGAAAGATTATCCATCGGAAGCCGACCGCGCAGCCGGGAGGCAACTGCGATGGAACAGCATGTTCCCCCGCTCCTGTTAGTCGCTGGTATTTTCCGGTAGAATAAAAAGGAAAGTAGTTGGAAAAGATGATCCATCGGAAGCCGACCGCGTAGCCGGGAGGCATACTGCGATGGAACGCCACGCTGCCACATTAGCGGGAATCAACCTCATCTTTATTTGAGTCACCACTCTCCAAATCCGACGGATTGTCGCCGGAACCGGTGTTGGCCGGCGGAGCCGCGACGGATTGGCCGGCGGTGTTGATCTGTGTCACATTGCCGACTTCAAGAATGGATGTTCCGACATAAAGTTTAGGCGTTCCATTCTCAAAAACGATATGATCCACCGTGCCTGTCACCTTTTCACCGAGCGTATCGACTCCGGTGACGGTTTGTCCCAAAAGTCCGGCCGCGGTGGCCATGTTCTGTCCCAGCAGCACCGCGTCAAGACTGGTGCTGAGTTTGTCATTCGAGCTGATTTCCCGAATCTGATTGATTTGCTGAAGCATCTGCGCGTTGTCCGTCGGATTCATCGGGTCCTGATTTTGCAGTTCCGCGACCATCAGCTTCAAAAACGATTCCGTACCGAGGTCTTGAAAGCGGTCGGTGCCGGTCGCGTTGGCCGTGGAGGAGACCGAGGACGAGACCTTGTATTGAGTGGAATCGTAAAGGGGATCTAAAATGGAACTCATGTTTTTCTCTTTCTCTCTAACTGTTTAACGGTTACTGTCACTTGGTTTGTCCGGTTTCGTCAATGAAATTTTCCAGTCCTCTGCGAACGGCGCCTTCGATTGATCTTATCCCGTCTCCTGATTTTTCCCAAAACGGAATACACAAGACCGTCAACGGTCCCGGGAATTTTGACTAACCGACCACATCAATACGGTCGGCGGCCGGAGAAAACCTCCGGGATAATTCCGGCCTCTCCGATGTTTCCCTAAAATCCTCCCCGGCCGGACTCCGCCGGGACAAACTCCCCGAAGCAAGATGTTCCGAAAATTCCGGAAGAACCTCGACTTCAAAAGCATCAAGCCGAATGTTCTGTTTGGCGAGTTTCTCACGAAGCTGCTCCAGGTTGCCGAGGAGTACATTTTTCGCGGTTTGGGTTTCCGTTTCGATTTTCGCGGTCACCCTGCCGTCTTCCGTTTTCATCCGCAACGTGACGGCCCCCAGTTCTTCCGGATGCAGTTTCATCCGTACCGTGCCGTCCGGCTGTCCGGCAAAGGACCGGAAAACATTGGTAATCCGCTGAGTCAGCATGGCCTGATCAATCCGTTCGTAAAGCGATGTTTGCGGCAGTTGCGATACGGCGGAATCTTTCCCGGATTGACGAATGCCGTCCCGGGCGGTTTGTGGCGAAATCCCGGCAACGGCAGTCACCGCTTCCTTGGTGAGCGTATTGTCATGTTTGCCGCGGAGTTCCCCGATCTGTTTGAGTGCCGACGCGATTTTGGTTTCCAGATGACTTTCAAGACTTGCATCCGGCTTTCCCGTAACAGGCGTCAACCCGGCAAGGGAAATCGCCGACGCGGTCTGACCGGTCTGTAATGCCCGCAGCGCGGCATTCGACGCCGCGTCTCTTTCCCCGTTCTGCCGCTGAAATTCCCGGACTTGTGCGGCACTCATCACCGGCTGCTGCGACGGTATATTATTGGGAACGCTTGCGGTCTGTTCCGGGAACGCCGCGTTCCACGGAAAATCATGCCGGGACAAACCGGTCTTTTCCATTGGAGGTGTTTGGGTGTTGAACTCGTTTTTCCTGACATTTTCCGCGGAAAACGGTTCCATGGACTCCCCGGTCACCGCCGGAGAAGTCTCCCGGACCGGTGTCTTGCCGGCGATGTCGATCAGATCGGCTCCGCGGCGAAGATCGGCCAAAGTATAACCGCCGCGGCTGTTGGCCTTCCGTTGTTCGTCACGTTCGAGGTCCTCCTTGTCGGGCGTTTTGTTCTGCTGATCGACGATTTTGTTTTGCCGTTCGGAAATGAGTTTGTCCTGAACCTGTTTTTGCCGGGTCGATTTTGTCTGAATCGCCTGCAACTGTTTGAGGAACTCATCCTGTGCCGTTTCGTTCACTTCTTCCTGCGATGGCGCGGTCCCGGGCGTTTGCGGATCAGACGCCGCGGAAAGAGGTTCTGCAATCATATGGTTTTTCCTTATTTTCAGGCGGTCTTTTGTGATCTGTTTTTACCGTGATGATTTTGCGTCATGGGCAAAATCATCTGCGTCTCACTGTCGTTTTCGTGTATTGGAACCGCCGGGTAATACGGTGATTGACGGCCGATGGACCACACTTTGCAAAAGGACGGTTCCTTCGGCAGGACGGCTTCTTCCGTCAATTCCTGCGGTTCTTCCTCGGTCGCCGGTTCCTCCGTTTCTTCTTCCGCTTCGTTCTTCCCGGCCATTTCCTCCGTCACAACAGGAGGAGCCTCTGTTTCGACAAGTTCTTCCGGCTCTGCTGCCGGCGGCTCCTGAATCGTTTCATACCTCCTCCATTGTTCTTCGACATCAAACGCTGTTGTTTCCGGCGGAACAAATTCCCTGACGGCGGCTTCCTGAACGGCCGCTTGTGAAGCAATCTCTCTCTCGTGATCCGCCGGCCCGTTTTTCTCGGAAAACATCAGATAGAATGTAATAAACAGCGAAAACCAGCCGAGAATCGTTGCCCTGCCGATCAGAAAGAGTGTGTCTTCCCGCGCGAGAAACAGGTTGCCCGCAAAAATAACGCATCCGCCAAAGACCAGAATGAACGGAGCAAGTCGCACCGGTTGCGGAAGCGTTCCCCGTTCGTTCGGTTTTTCGCCGAGCAGACAACTCAACAGCGGCAGCACCGCCAGCATGAAATACATCACAAACGACGGCACCGGTATCAATGAAACAGGAATCACTGCGAGAAACCCGAAAAACAACGCCAACGACAGACTCACCGCGAGCATTCCGAGGAACGATTGCGAATAGGACCGGTACAGCAGGAATTGAAGCAGGACCGTGACCGCAAAGAGCAGTATCGAACTTGCCCGGAATGTCCGGCGGTCCGTATGAGCTTTGTGAAGTTGAAGCAGGGAATAACCGCAAAGCTGCGGGACATCCTTTTCCAGTTTCCTCACCAATGTTCCTAATTCCGAGGTTTTCACCAGCGGAATCAGCAGCAGGGAAGCGTCATTCCGTTTGAAGCGTCTGCTGATTTCCGGGTTAAAGGTGATGTCGCTCACCGGTCCGGGAATTTGTTTTGCCGCCGAACGAAGCTGTTGACAAAGGTCGTTTGCGGCCGTCCGTTGATAATCGCCAAGCAGACGGTAATACTCTTCCTGCGGCATCTGCGACAAAGTCCGCCGCACATTTTGAACCGCCGCGGCATGGTTCTGCGTTTCCGGTGCGGAGGAAAGCGTCTGCTGCAAACGTGCCAGCGACTGATCCAGTGACGTCCTCTCCGAAATGGGAATCTCGGGACCGTTCTCCGGGATGTTGGCCAGAAGCGACCGGATCGTACTGAAAATTTGCTCCTTCTTTTCCGTGTCACGGGGAAAAATTTGCGACACATCGTAGATTTTCACGCCCGGAATGTCTGGATTTTTTAATGGAGCCGTTGTGTAAAGCGGATGTCTCGCCGACAACGTATCAATCTCCTGCGGGGAACGGAACTGCGGCATGATCCGAACGATTCCGTAACAGGCCAATACAACCGTTCCCGCCGTGAGACATGTGCGGAGTCCTCGCGGCGGAAGCAGATTTTGACGGGCAAACAAAACCGGATGTCCCGAATCTTTCGGCGAATGCGTCACGGTATCGGATCCCAGCCTTCGCAGTGCCGCCGGAAGAATCGTCAAAACCGCAAAACCGCTCACCATGAGCGACATGATCATGAAAAACAGCCATTGTGTCGGCGTGCTTTCAGGAACAAGCGTGATCCGCCACGGCGTTCGGCCGTTCAGAATCACCGCAAACACGGCGGTGAACGCGAGACATGCCGCCGTGTTTCCCGCGAAAACCGAGGGAATGTACCGCTCCATCGCACGAATCACCGACTCCTGAAGCGGCAAACGGTTCACCTGCTGATGCCATATCATCAGATAAATCACCGGGACCGCCGCCGCCGTCACCAGGAAAAACAAAACAATGGAAAGAAAGACGGTCTGCCATGTCGTCTGACCGAGCAGGACGGCACCGAATCCGAAATAAATCCCGAAACTGAAAACAAGCGTCAATAGAATGACGAGATATTGCCGCAAACTTCCCAGCGCGGCGAGAAAATAAACGGAAAGCGACACAAACAGTCCCAGCAGAATCCTTCTCACCGCGGCAAACGAAACGCCGACGGCATCACGTTCTTCCAGAGGAATTCCTGACATTTCGAACCGGCATGACGGATATTCCCTGCAAAGCGGACCGGTGAACTGATTCAACCTCACGATGGCGTCATGAAAGGTATTCGGATCGGCAAGTTCCACGGCGAAAAATCCGCTCCTCGGCAGGTCCTGCGTTTTCACGAAATTTTCCGGGCGGAATCTCCACAGGGAAACATACGACTGCGAGGTCAGCGCGGTGTGCAGACTCTGCGTGAAAGCCGTGATGTCGGAAAGGATTGCCGGTTTCGCACCGTTTTGCTGAAGCTGTGAAGTCAGTCCGTGACAAAAATTGCTGACATCCAGCATCGCCCAATTGCCGTCTGCGATGTTACAGCCGTTGGCGACACTGGTATAATAGGCGGAAAGTTCCGGCAGCGGAATCTGATAAAGTTGACTCTCCCCGGCAAGCGAAAAATCCAGACTCGAAAAAGACCCCGCAAAAAGGCGTTTTTCCTCTTCGACTTGCTGACGAAGCCGCTGAAGAACCGCCGCCAATGTTTCCGGCCGGTCACAGGTGATATGGAGGCAGATGTCGGACAGCGAATCCCGGGCCGACGGCGTGTTTTCCCAAATCTGACGGGCGGAATCGTTCCGCGAAAGCTGACTTGCCAGCGGCACCGACGGAACCCATGTGCAATACGCGAGAAAATATCCGGCGGCGGCAAGCACACCGAACAGGACCAACAGCCGTCCTGCGTAAATCATACACAAACGGCTGACCGATAAAAGCATCCGGTTCAGGAAAAAACTGTCAGGTGCCGACATCCTTTTCGACATGATCGTTCTTCAATCACTTTCTATTTCGTGAATTTTCTTTTTCAGTGTTTGGGCCCGTTCATAATCTTCAATGGCAATCGCTTCATCCATCTCGCGCCGCAGTTTAATCAGTTCGATACGGCGGTCCGGTACCGCCCCCGCTTTTTTCGGAATTTTACCGACATGTTTGCGTTCCCCGTGAATATTCTCCACCAAAACACCGAGATGTTCCTCAAAACAAGTGTAATCAAACGGACAACCGAGCCATCCTTTTTTGCGGAACTCAAAAAAAGAAATACCGCAAACCGGACAGACTTGCTGATCCACTTCCTGGAGATTTTCGTCGATTTTTTTCCAGGAAACCTCTCCGGAGGGAGATTCCTCTGAATTTCCGGCAAGATGATGCTGTTCCGAGGTCTCCGAAAGGTACTGCTGGGCATGATCCTCGCAAAGATGGAGTTCGACCCGCTCTTCGCCCGTCAGTTCGGTGATATGAAACGTTGCATATTTGTCGCATTTTTGGCACTTCATCGCAGAAAATCCACAGTTACGGTTAGACTTAATCCCTTCAGCCGGATATTCTATCCGATTTCCGCGTTTCATTCAATCCGAAAATCTGGCCGCCTTCAAAAAATAATATCCTCAAAAAGAACGGATCGGCAAAAATAAATAAAATAGCCTATTGTGAATTTACGGTGTGCTCTTTGCGGAAAATTCATGATATTTTTCCAGAATTTTCCGAGCGGTTTCTTCCGGCGAGATTGTATCGGTACAAATTTCGCAGTGGGCGGTTTCTTTATAGAACGGCTCACGCCATTCCAACAATCGGAGGATTTCCTCCTTCGGCGGAAACGAGGTCAGACCGGGACGCCGCGATTCCGATGTCGGGTCGGCGGTCATTCGGGCGAAAATCACATCCGGCGACGCCTGAAGCCACACCACAAATCCTGACTGTCTCAGCAATTTACGGTTGGATTCCCGAATCGGCACACCGCCGCCGGTTGCCAAAACAAGAGGCTGCTTTGCCGTAAGAAGTTCCGCAACGGTCTCTGACTCCAAATCACGAAAATACGGTTCTCCGTATTTGGTGAAAATTTCCGTGACACTCATGTCCGCCTTTTGTTCGATCACAACATCAGAATCAACCGCAGGAAATACGAGTTCCCCTGCCAGCCGGACGGCCGTTGATGTTTTGCCGCATGCCCGATAACCGATCAAAATGAGATGTTTTTTGGGTGTCATGACCGTCAGAAAAAACAGAGTGACATTCAAGCTTATTGAAATTTTCGATTGGAAACAACTGTTACGAAAAAGTATAACAGAAAACCCCAATTAAAACCAGTCAGGAGAACGGGAATTCTGTTTTTACGGGATGAAGCCG
>JAISQK010000017.1 GCA_031274255.1 Planctomycetaceae bacterium
ACTTCCGTTAAGCGAACAAAAGTAGCGGTTCAGGGACTCGAACCCCGGACACGTGGATTATGATTCCACTGCTCTAACCAACTGAGCTAAACCGCCAATTAAAAAAAGTGGGAAATAACCTCACAACCAAGCATGAAATTCAAACAGCACCACCGCAAATACCGAAACTTACACAATATCATCATGCCTGTAATGGGCAGGGGCGGGATCGAACCGCCGACACACGGATTTTCAGTCCGTTGCTCTACCTACTGAGCTACCTACCCTAAAAGATTGACCACATTATAGTAATCTTATCAGGTTCGTCAAGGGCGGAAAACAAAACGATGGGACTTTTCTCACAGGAAACGCTTTTTTAACTGTATTTATGTTTCGTTTTTCAATATTGATGGCTGAAAATCAAATATTTTTTCCGAAATATTTCGAAAAACCTCCTTTAGGGGGGTGATACTCTTAAAAATTACGTTAAATTATTAGGATTGTGTTTTAATGTGTGGCGATCAGTAATCAACTTGTGTCGGGTATTTGAATATCGTTTTAAATATGGGTATTATTGCTTTACAATATCAATCTGCGGCGGATTCACCTGTTTTATTAGCACTCAATCGGGATGAGCAGTTCAACCGGCCTGCACAATCGCCGAGGATACAATCAGGAAGACCGCGAGTCGTTTGCGGAATTGACCGTAAAGCAGGCGGAACTTGGGCGGGAGTGAATCAGCACGGGTTGTTTACGGCGGTCGTGAACTGTCCGAAACGGAATGTTCCTGCGGAAGCGAGGTCCCGGGGGCTTCTCTGCCGTGAGCTTCTCGCGTGCCGAAACGCTGACGATGCCATAGAAAAAGCTGTACAGGAACTGTCAACCGGATGTTATGCCGGCGGGAATTTCCTTTGTGTCGATCGTCAAAGCGGCGGCGTTGTCTATGGCGGCGACGAAATTGAGACGGAAAAATTGTGGCCGGGACTCCACATTCTTTCCTCGAAGCGGCTCAACGATTATAATGACCCGCGTCAGGAACTGGTGCGGAGGCTTTTGACGCTTCAAAGACTTGATTCCTCGGTTTCTTTTCTGGCGGTGGCAAGCAAAACCTTTTCCAAAAAACCGGACAATATCGGCAAACGGGGTGTCGTGGTGATTGAACAGGACTACGGCACGGTTTCTTCAATACTTCTTTCCCTTACGGAACGGACACAAAAATCCATCATGCAATTTGCAGCGGGACCGCCATGCGATAAACATTACGAGGACATTTCCGCACTTTTACGGCAGGTCCTCTCCACGGAGAGATCCATGCGCTAAATGTGATTCCGGTCAGAGGTTCAGAGGTAACCGTACTGTTCTCTCATGCTATTTGTTCTAACGGTTTTTGGTGTCCTGGGAGGAACGTGAGGCGGAAGTCATTTGACGCTGAATCTCCTCCACCGCCACACGAATCACATTGTCCTCTGACAACGGCAGAATGTCCATGATCTGTCCCTCTATCGGCCGGGAAGCCGTATGCTTGGAGGAATCTTCGGCTGTCATATATTTCCTGGGGTAATTTTCAACAACAATGTCAGGCACCACTCCAACGCCGGTGTACGGCACCCCGTTAGGCGAATAGAATGTTTCAATCGTCAGTTTCAAACCGGCAACCGGTTCCTGTGAGTTGTTGTTCCGATAAAGTGCGTAAACCGCTTGAACGGTGTCCTTTCCATAACTTCGTTTCCCGATGATAAGGCCGCGGCGATTGTCATGAATCGCACCGGCGAAAATTTCCGAGGCACTTGCGCTGTCTTCGTCAATCAAAACACAAAGCGGAACATCCCATGTGGCGCGGTTGGGATTGGCGGAATGCACCGACTCCCCCTGAATGGAACGGCTTCTGGTACGGACTATCACACCGCGTTTGATGAAGAGGTCGGCCGCGGAAATCGCTTCTGTCAGCACGCCGCCGGGATTGCGCCGCAAATCGAGAATCAGATATTGCATTCCTTTGTAGTAAAGATTGGAAAGAGCTGTCTGGAGTTCCAGAACGGTTTCCTGCTGAAAACCGGAGAGCCGGATGTAACCCACCTTGATGTCACTGATGTAGTCGTCGAGAATGCAACATTCTTCAATGCTTAACACCTTGACCTGTTCGCGGCGGATGCTCACGTCACGAACCGACAAATCCCGTGACTGAACCTGCAAGTTGGCAATGGAATTGATGGGACCCTGAAGGAGATTTGCCGCTTGATCAAGCGTCATATTATCGGCAGGCACTCCGTCTATGATGAGAATACGATCCCCTTTTTTCAAACCGGCACGCTCCGCAGGACTTCCCGCAATGACACGGGTGATAAACGGAAACGGCTGCTTATCCGACGTAAATTCAATTCCCAAGCCTGCAAAATTCCCGCGAATGATTCCCATGGTGTCATTGTACTGGTTAAGAGTCAGAAACGCGGTATGCGGATCAAGAGAATTGGAAATGCCGCACAAAAATTCAAATAGTGCCGCCGTCGGACTGATCCCGTTTTCTCTTTGACAGTAATCAACGATTCGCAAAACCTGATTCCGCAAGGTGAGTGAGTTATCAATTTTCCATGTGGAACTTGCGGTCTGCATTTGTTGAAACTGGAGTGCCAGCGTCTCTTTCGGAACAGTGATTTCATTCTGTGCACGAAAAATATCCGACTGCATGGCGATACCGAGATCACTCAGTCCGTAATGAAGCATTTCCAGCCAATGCGGCGGGTCAACATGGTTGATTTGAATTTTCAGCATCACATCATCGTACAGCGCGAGTGTGTCCGTAAAACTCATTGACGTAAGCAGCGTCAGAAAACTTTTGTCTTCGTAGCGGCGGTCGATTTCATAGTGAAACAGCGCAAGCCGGTATTTTTCCATCAGAAGAGGAACCTTGCGGTGATTTCGGATGGCATTCTGATAAAGAATGAGAGCGTCTTTCCACTGACGGTTTTGGACAAGAATCTGACCCTGTTGGAGAATCTCGTTGACCTTTTCCTCATCCGTTTTGGGTCTGATGGAACTTAACGGATTCACCGGATTCGGCCCCGTAGAATAGGTGGCGGCAGGTTCCTGTATTCCGGTGTTCGTCAATTTTTCTTGCGGATAAGCGGACGAAGACTGCGGAGAAACGGCTGAATTTTGTAAGTTGCCGTCTTGGACAGGAAGAGGAGATGCCGTCTGAAAAACGCCGGGCCTTTCGGGAGGTGAGGTCAGATTGATCAGGGAACCGGAACGAAGCCAAGGGGCCGTCCGCACCGGACTCGTAAAATTGGTCAGAGGGTTCGACAAAGGATTTACCGGAACCACTGCCGGATTTAGAGATACTGCCGGACTCAGAGGTTGCGGCGTGACGTCGCTCTCCAAAGGAAGACGGATTTGAGATCGATCAGGAGCGGTTTGGGCAAAAATCGGAGTCAGCGGCCATGATAAAAACAGCCCGCACAACAAAACATGAGGGATCATGAAAAAGCCGGACTTTGATGAAAAAAATTTCATAATTCATTAACTATTTGGAGTTCTCTTCTTGGTTGGCAAAGTCACATCTCCTGTGCAAAAACCGAAAAATACGATTTTGCCGGTCATTAAATCACTTTCATCCATGCAAACCCAGTCTCGCCGAAACTGTTTTCCCAAAACAGCCGATATCCTGCCGGCCATCCGCTCCGGCATCGTGTTCCGTTTCAAAATGGGGTGCTTCCACCGATTTTCTGTCAATCATTCATTACGATTCCGGCTGTCAACAATCCTGTTTTGGAAACGCACCGGTGTTTTTCGCAAACTCCATCATTGCATTATACAACTTATTCAGGTTTACTGATTTCAAAATCCCTCTCAAGCGAAAAATTTCGGGACATCAAACCAAACCGAATTTCAGAAACCATTGGCTCATATCGAATAAAATTGTAGGAATCTTGTTCACATACAGTAAAACGCAGGATGTTTCGATTCTTTCGGATGTTGCATTCACGACAGTAGTTACGAGAAATCGCGATAACGTTTTATAGCAATTGTCGCAGTTTGGGTCCTGATAACGATGAGGACGGCGGTATCTGTGAACGGATGACAGTAAAACTGACGGCAAATGGCATGAAACACATAAAATCATTACAGTGAAACTGATATTCGATTCAAAAAACAGTAATTGTCGGCCATCCCATCGGCAATAGATATTACGCGGGCAAAAGTAAGAAGTTCAGGGGCATACAAACGAATTTTGTCGTTAAACTTTATCTAATTTATACATACTATCTTTTGGATATTATAAGAATATTTGAATCAACCGTCTATTTGTCAAAAATACACGTTCTCTCCTCAAGCTGATTTCCCAAATTGTCCGATAATGCGAGTAGCCCGTTGGGAATCAATGACGTGCTTGGGGAGTGCGTTCGGGATTAAGTCAGGCCGAAGGTCAATTTCGGAAGAACTTATCTTCTGACGGTGTTGACTTAAAAATAATTGTGCTTTGCCTAGCCCGTTTGTTTTCGGGAAAAACGTTTTTCGGAAATTTTTATTGGCCGGAGTCAATGATGGACGTTGAGGATGGCCGGAAAAGGGTAAGGTAAAAAATGGAAAAAAGGAGAGTTTGCCCTATGAAGTCCAAAATTTTGGTTGTTTCTTTTGCCGCTTGCATGTTGCTGAGCGTCGCTGCATTTGCCGGAGACCCGTGCGACCCTTGTAATGCGTGCACTTCCAGTTGTGCCAAAAAGTGTGATCTCTTTGCGGGATTGAAAGACCTTTTGGCTGTCAAGCCGTTCGCACGTAATGCGTGCGGACCTTGTAATGCTGTCGTGGCCTGTTCACCTTGTGAAGCGGTTGTCGCCAGTGACCCCTGCGAACCGGTTGCCGCTTGTACACCGTGTGAGCCGGTTGCTTATGCTCCGTGTGAGCCGGTTGCCTATGAACCTTGCACTCCTGCTTGCGAGCCGGTTTGCGGTGATCTCGGTTGCGGTTTCACTCATGATCGTCCTCTTCTCACCGCCGCACACAAAGCGAAGAAGAACATTTCCAAGTTCTTCAACGGTTTGTTCGGTACCCTCAAAGGTTGCAATTGCGAACTTTGCAGCGGTCATGGTTGCAACGCTTGCAGTGTTGCGGCATGTGATCCTTGCGAACCGGTTGCCTCTTGTGATCCTTGCCAACCGGCCTGTGGTTACAGTTATGCACAGCCAGTATCGGATGCCCGATATTAGTATGCAGGAGTGTGAGTAGTAAGCTTGCCAACGTATAATTTTTCAAGACCCGTGTAACAACATGGGTCTTGTTTTTTTATACTCCAAACAGGTTGTTGCGGCAACAGAAAAATTGACTTGAATCTCGTCAAAAATCTGATAAAATAACCAGAGATGTTAGGCAAGAACTTTAAAGAATTATATAATTCATTTAAGGAGAGTTGTCTCACAGGAATACGTGAGTGGAATGTGGAATATTGTTCGTAATCGGATACAAGCAAAATGAAAAATTTTAAAGCACTACTACATTAATTTGGGAACAGCTTTGAAATAACATAAGCCGGGCCATTTCGGCGAAAATAGGTATTGTAACGAAGGCTCCTTCCGTGGCATGATAACAGTAAACTTCACAAACAGTGATACGCCGAATGGAAAGGAGTCTCCTATGAAAATGACTTTGACCAACAATGGACCGGCGTTAAGCGAAGTCCGCAACGTGTACGTATTTTCATGAGGACCATCGGAAGGACATTCCGTAAAACGGCAGCCATTCCCGCCAAAGCGGGCGAGTCGGTGTTGTTGTTCATGGACGGAGTCTATTTTGTCCAAGCGGCGTTTCTCGGGTACTTAGGGTGTTTCACTCGAATCTTCCTTCGCAGTCCTTCGGGACGGAAACGTTGGAATGTTCCGGGAGCCTGCAACGCGATCAGTGGACAATGAACTGTCGTCGCGAACGACGGTTATATTACGGCGGTGACCGTATGTGAAATGTTGCAAAAATTGGCCGTTCAATAGGCGGGGCAACCAATCGTAATCGTGTTGGACAATGCACGCTATCAACATGGCAAACTCGTG